>DATIZW010000331.1:0-5202 GCA_035516875.1 Steroidobacteraceae bacterium | reverse complement strand
ATCGCCGGCCGCGCGCAGACAGCCGCCGAGCAGCGTACCGGCCGTCGCGCCGGCGCCGGCGGCGACAAACACGCGCCGCGACAGGGGCGGAGGGCTGAACCGTGACACGGAGTGCTCGCGCGCGCGGCGACTGCTGGCGCTCAGCTGCCGCTCAGTGTCGACACGATCCCATACCTGGCAGTCGAGGAGGCCCCGGCGACCGCCATGAGCAGCTGCGCCGGCGACTGCGCCGTGTTGAGCGTCGCCAGCCCGGTGAACTGCACGCCATTCAGCGCCGCATCGCTTCCCGTGCAACTCGCGTAGCTGTAGGCGACCTCGTAAACGTTGTGCGAACTGTCATTGGTCGAGACCGAGCCGTTGAGCACGCAGCCGTTGGACGCCGACTGGCTGGTCATGACGCCGCTGCCGCTGATCGAGAGCACCGCGCCGCCAAGTGGGTCGTTGGAGTTGTCGGTGTAATTGCCGCTGACGGCCCCGGTCGACGAGGCATTGTCGGCGATGCTCGCGTAGCTCAGCGACCAGCTGCCGCTGATCGCGGTGTTGCCGTCGGTAGTAAACATGAGGGTCGCGCTCATCGCGCCCGCGGTCATTACGCTGCCATTCAGCGTGCCGATACCGTGGCTCGAGCCGTCGGCGAAGGTCGTGGGGAAACTGCTGTAGCCGTCCACGGCCACGGCCAGTGTGTTGGATGAGACATCGACCGTGCCGGTGAACTCAACGCCGTCGCTGCGGATGAAGGTCGCCTGACCCGCGGCGTTGATCATCGCGGTCACGGTGAGTCCGCTCGTCGCGTCGCTGCCGCTCCATACGCCGGTCGCCGAGGCGTTGGTCGTGCTGCTCGAGCCGCTGCCCGAGCCGGTGTCGGTCGAGTTGCAGCCGGCGGCGAGTGCCGCGGCGATGCCGAGCGCGCCGCTCAGACTGAGAAAAGATGCGTGCATCAGTGCCCGTGCTCCCGGAAGTCCGTTCCGCGCCGCGCATTTAAGCACGACGCCGGGGCGGCCGATGTTACCGCGAGTAACGGACTCTTGCGATCAGTGCGCCGCTGCGCGCGCGCCCGGTGCCGGCCCGTTCAGGCATAGCGTCGCCGCGACAGGCGCTGGCTGCTGAGGGCGAGCAGCCACCACAAGGCGTGAAACACCAGCCACACCGCCACCGCGAACAGCAGCGCAAACACGATCCCCTCGCCCGAGAGCGCGAACGTCGGCACCCAGTCAGCGAACGTCGCGCGCGCCAGCCCGGCGTCGGTGTGCACTGTCAGGTAGGCGACCTGTTGGTAGAGATTGCCGTGCAGGGCATCGACGGCACTCTGCAGTTGGTGCACGGCGGCGACCAGTGAGCGAATTACACCGCCCTCGGCATAGAATTTCGGGTCGCTGCTGCTCAGGTGGTAGTCGATGAGCTTGTCGATGTCGCCCTGATAGAACTGGTCGGCGAGTTTCTGCCACGGCTCGAGATCGAGCCGCGCCTGATCGAGCCGGCCGCCGAGGCGCTGACGATACTGGGCGATGAATCCCGGCACCAGGCCGCCCGCCACCACCGCGCACACGAGCAGCAGCCGGTCGAGCAGGCCTCGCAGAAAGTACATGGTCACGGGAGCTCGCAAGTCGCCGTTGGAGTAGCTGCCGCGGCATCCGACGTTCGCCATTGCAGCATCGAGCCCCCTTGTAAACGTGCACGGCAGGCAGTTCAAGAGCCGGACGGGCGCGCTGTGCTGCAGGCCCGGGAAAAGCCCGCGCCGGCGCCCGCAGTTGGACGTAGCGCGCAGTTTCCCCACCCCTCCGAGAACTGCGTCACGCCCAGGTATTTTTTGCTGGCCCGGCCGGCACTTTAGCCTCAAATTCTGCCTGGCCCCTGACCACGGGCTGCGGCCACCAACAAGCCGGCCGGCGCGAATAGCAAGCAGTTACCGGTGTGGACACGCGAGTAGTCACCAACCCATCGACCCCGTGCCGGGCCACATCGCGCTGGGTCGACATGCTGCTCCTCGGGCTGGTGATGTACGCCATCACCGGCACCGCCTGGATGCTCACGGGCTTCGGCGGCCCGCAGGTCACCCACTACGTCGGGCTCCTCTCGGATGCTCCGGCAGCCCTCGTCAGCGTCATCGTCCTCGGCGCCGCTGCGGCCCGTACCGGGCGCGGGGCACTGCGCAGGGCGTGGGTGTGCCTGACGATCGCGCTGTCGCTGTACCTCGGCGGCGTGGCGATCGGTACCGTCTCGTGGTTGCGGGGCTTCGATCCGTTTCCGGGGCCGGCCGACGTCTTCTACTGCGCGTTCTACGTGGCGCTCGCGGCAGCGGCGTTCTCGCTGATACGCGCGGCGGCGGTGCGGGTGCCGTGGATCCAGCTGTCGCTCGACGCCACGATCTTCGCGGTAGGTTTCGGCGCGTTCTTCTGGTTCCTGGTGATTCGCCCCGCGGCACAGCACGCCGAGATGGACCTGCTCAAGGAGGTGCTCAGCCAGGCGTACGTCGCCCTCGACTGCGTGTTGCTGCTCATGCTCGGCGTGCTGCTGCTCACCGGCACCGGCAGCGGCGGCGGCTGGCGAATTCCGGTGCTGCTGCTCAGCGGCTTTGCCGCCATGTTTCTCGGCGACATCCTCTGGTCGCTCGCCAAGGTCCGGGGCTATTACCTGCCCGGTCAGTTTCAGGACGTGCTGTACCTGTGCTGCTACGTGCCGCTCGCCGCGGCCGGCCGCGAGCAGATGCGCAGCCTGGCCGCGCCGGCACGGGCCGTATCGACGACCTCCGACGCCTTGGCGCGCGCGCTGCCGTACGCTGCCATGCTGGCAGCATTCCTGGTGCTGGTGTACTTCAGCCGTGGCAACGTCGGCGGCCCGGCGACCGTGATGACCATGATCGTGTTCGCGCTCACGCTGCTCCTCATGGTGCGCCAGGGCATGCTGCTGCGCGAAGACGCGCTGGTCCGCGAGCGCCGCGCGGCGCGCCTGGTCGAGGACCGCTACGCATCGCTCATCGCCAACGCTTCCGACCTCATCATGATCGTGGCGGCCGAAGGCGTGGTGCGCTTTGCATCGCCAGCGGCCGAGCGCACGCTCGGGCTGCGCCCGGACGAGATCACGGGCAAGAGCCTGCCTGAGCTGTGGGCGGGCGAGGACGGCGAGAAGCTGCGCATGTTCCTCGCCGAGGTGGCCGCGTCGCCGCGCGGAACGGTGGGCCCGATAGAGCTGCGGCTCGAGCGGGGCACGAAGCGCTGTGTCATCGAGAGCGTCGGCAGCAATCTCAGCTCCGACCCAGCGGTGCAGGGGCTGGCACTCAACTTTCGCGACATCAGCGAACGCAAGGCGCTCGAGGAACAGCTGCGGCAGCTGGCCTTTCACGACCCGCTGACGCTGCTCGCGAATCGCAATCTGTTCCGCGATCGTGTGCAGCACGCGCTCACCCTCGCACAGCGCGGACACGCCTCGGTCGCCGTCATGTTCCTCGATCTCGATAACTTCAAGAACATCAACGATTCGCTGGGGCACGACGCCGGTGATCGCCTGCTGCAGGCTGTCGCCCAGCGCGTCGTCAAGACCACGCGCTCCACGGACACCGTGGCGCGCCTGGGGGGCGATGAGTTCGCGGTTCTGGTGGAAGGGATCGGCGCGCTCGAGGAAGTCGAGCGCATCGCCGACGCGTTGATTGCGGCGCTCGACCTGCCGTTCGCGCTCGACGGCACCGAGGTGCGCGTCGGTGCGAGCATCGGTGTGGCGTTGTCTACCCCGCAGGCCGGTGCCGAGACCTTGCTCAGCAAGGCCGATATCGCGATGTACCATGCCAAGGCGGCCGGCAAGAACCGCCACGTCACCTTCCAGCCACAGATGCAGGCGCTGCTGCACGAGCGTCTGCGCCTCGAGGCGGACATCGGTCGGGCGCTCGCCGAGGAGGAGTTTTTTCTCGAGTATCAGCCGATCGTCGACCTCGGCACCCGCAGCCTCCTCGGTGTCGAGGCACTGGTGCGCTGGCGGCATCCGCAGGCCGGCGTGCTGATGCCGGCGCGCTTCATCCAGGTGGTGGAGGAGTGCGGTCAGATCGGCAAGCTCGGCCGCTGGGTGCTGCGACAGGCGTGCCGCGATCTGTGCGCCTGGCGGCGCACGATCGCCGGCGGCAGCGGGTTGCGCCTGGCGGTCAACATTTCCGGCCGGCACCTGCAGCATGGCGAGCTGGCGCACGACGTCGCCCAGGCGCTGCAGGAGTCAGGTCTCGAGCCCGGGAATCTCGTGATCGAGCTGACGGAAAGCACGATCATGTACAACACGGACGCGAACCTCGAACGCTTCCATCGCCTGAAGGCCCTCGGCGTGCGCCTCGCCATCGACGATTTCGGCACGGGCTACTCCTCGCTGTCCTACCTGCATCGCTTCCCGATCGACATTCTCAAGATCGATCGTTCCTTCGTCAGCCGACTCACGAACTCCGCTCAGGGGCCCGAGCTCGCCGGCGCGGTCGTAACGCTCGGGGAGACACTGGGGCTCGAGACGGTGGCCGAAGGCATCGAGCTCGAGCAGCAGGCGGCGGCGCTGCTGGCGCTCGGCTGCGTGGCGGGGCAGGGCTTCCTGTTTGCCGAGGCCGGGCCGCTGGAAGCGCTCTCCAAGAGCCCGTGCGTCGCCCGTCGCAACGCGCTGTGGACGGGGCAGTCCGCCCGGGAGGAGCTGTCGGCAACCGGTCGCCTCAGGGCGCTGCGCGGCATCGGCCGGCGCAGCGCCTAGGCCGAATCGCGTACAATCGCCGCCAGTTGACAGCCGCGGCGCGGGCCACAGCGCTGCGCGCACGGCGCGATGACGACGAAAGCAACATCGGTCCTGCTCGAGAATAAGCTCGTCCGGGTGCAGCATGCCTGGCCCACGAGAATGCTGCGCACGCTGCAGTTCGGTTGGCTGCGACTGGCCAACCCTGACGGCTATGTGAATGCGCGCGCGGCACCCTTCGGGACGTGCTTCACCGGTCCGGCCGCCGACGTCATCACCCGACACATCTATCGCCTCGGCGCGCATGAGCCGGCGATCACCCGCTATCTCCTCGAGCACGTCCGTTTGCGCCCCGGAGACGTTGCCTTCGACGTCGGCGCGAACCTCGGTTGGTACAGCGTGCTGCTGAGCCGCCTGAGCGAGCCCGGAGCGCAGATCTTCGCCTTCGAGCCCGACCCCGAGAGCTATCGGCTGCTGACGCGAAACCTCGCGGCCAATGCTGCCGGCTGCGTG
>DATIZW010000330.1:0-6221 GCA_035516875.1 Steroidobacteraceae bacterium | reverse complement strand
CTGATTCAGCGCTTTATCACCGAGACCGGCATGCCGCCGACGCGTGCGGAGATCGCGCATGAGCTGGGCTTTCGCTCCGCCAATGCCGCCGAAGAGCACCTGCGGGCGCTCGCACGCAAAGGGGTCATCGCACTCGTCCCGGGCACTTCGCGGGGAATTCAGCTGAAGGACACCATCCGCGAGCAGATGGGGCTGCCGCTCATCGGGCGTGTGGCCGCCGGCAAGCCGATCTTCTCCGAGGAGAATTTCGAGGCGCGGCTGCAGATCGATCCGGGTCTTTTTCAGCCGCGGCCGCATTACCTGCTGAAGGTGATCGGCATGAGCATGAAAGACGCCGGGATCCTCGATGGAGACCTCGTTGCGGTGCACCGCACCTCCGAGGTGCGCAGCCGCCAGATCGTGGTCGCGCGTCTCGAGAACGAGGTCACCGTGAAACGCTATCGCCAGGAAGGCTCCATCGTGTGGCTGCTGCCGGAGAATTCTGCCTTCGAGCCCATCAAGGTGGATCTGAAGGAAGAGCCGCTGCTCATCGAGGGGATCGTCGTGGGCGTCGTTCGCCGCAGCCGCACGGCCGGACTGATGTGAACTCACCTCGGCGGTCATCCATCCATCGAGGTCTGAGTCTGATTTCGCTTGAGCCGGCATGGACGATCCGAAACTCGCTCGCTTGCTCGAGCATCCGGCTATCTGGCGCGGCCGCAGCGCGGCCCGCCTCGAAGTACTGCCGAGTGGCTTTGCGGCACTCGATGAATCCCTCCCCGCAGGCGGCTGGCCCCGCAGCGGACTGATCGAAATCCTCATCGCCCGTTTCGGCAGCGGGGAACTCTCGCTGTTGCTGCCGGCACTTGCCGCACTGACGCGCGCCGCGAGCGCGCGCTGGTGCGTGTGGGTGACACCGCCGCTCATGCCTTTCGCACCTGCCCTGGCAGCGCAAGGAGTGGTGCTCGATCGCGTGGCGGTAGTAGGCGGGCAGAGACCGCTGTGGGCGTTCGAACAGGTGTTGGGATCGGGCGCTTGTGATGCCGCGCTCGCCTGGGGCCGGCGGCCGCAGCCCCGCGACATCCGCCGCCTGCAGCTCGCCGCCGAGCGCGGCCGCACGCTCGGCGTGTTGTTTCGCCCGCGCCGGGCGGCCCGCGCGACCTCGGCCGCGGCGTTGCGTCTCGGCGTCGAACCTTTCCGTGGCGGCGTACGGGTCACGCTGCTCAAAGGTCGCGGCGCGCGCGGCGTCGTGCAGCTGCCAGATCTCAGCGCGCACCACGCCGCCGTGACAACGGTGCTTTCGTGAGGGCACGTTCCATGCGTGGGCTCGCTGCCGCCTCCGCGACGCAAGCACCTGCGCGTGAGCGCGCCACCACGCTCACCCGCGTGCTGACGCTGCCTGCCGCTGAGCCGGTGGCGGAGCTGTGGGCCGCGCTACATCTGCGGCAGCTTTGCGGCACGAAGCTCGCGCGCCTGGCGCGCCGCGCGCAACGCTTCACGCCGCGCGTGAGTCTCGAGCCCCCCGATGGGCTGCTGCTCGAAGTGCGCGGCAGCCTGCATCTTTTTGGCGGAATGACGGGATTACGCGCGGCGCTCCTTGAGATGTGCGGTGAATTCGGGCTCGCGGCGCTGCTCGCGTCCGCGCCCACGCCGCTTGCCGCCCTGGTGCTGGCACGTGCCGGCAAGGCGACGCACGTCATGGAGCGCGCCGAGCTCGTCGGTAAGCTCGCGGAGCTTGCGCTCGGGGCGCTGCGCTGGCCGCCGGAGGTCCTCGAGCGACTGAAGTCGAGCGGCGTGCGCACCATCGGTGCGGCACTGCGCCTGCCCCGCGCCGGTTTTGCACGCCGTTTCGGGACGGCACAGCTCGCGAGCCTCGATCGGCTCACCGGCAGAACACGCGAGCTACGCACTGCGTTTCGCCCCCGCGAAGCCTTCCGCCGCCGTCACGAGCTCAGCTGCGAGGTGGAAAGTCACGCCTACCTCCTCGCCGCCCTCATGCGGTTGCTGGAGGAGCTCGAGGACTTTCTCAAGGTGCGCCAGTGCGGCGTGATGACGGTCGAATGCCGCCTGTTGCACCGGCAGGCGGGAATGACGCCGTGCGTGCTGCGCCTCGCCGCCCCGGGTGCCGATGCACGGCATCTCGGCGGCTTGTTCGCCGAGGAATTCCAGCGTCTCGCGCTACCGCAGGCGGTACGCGCACTCGAGCTGCGCGCCGGGACGCTGTTGCCGCTGACGCCTGCGGCGCCGATGCTCTGGCAGCCGGGTGAGCACGGCGGTGGTGCAGGTAGCGAAGCGCACGCACTCATCGAGCGACTGCAGGCGCGTCTCGGGGAGGCCGTGGTCCATGGCCTGGCGCTCCTCGATGATCACCGGCCCGAGAGCTGCTGGGCCATGACCGCACCGCCGCCGCCCGCGGCGCGCGCGGTGTGCACGGTGCGCGCGGTGCGCGCGGTGCGCGGGAGTGCGCCGCCGCTGTCACTGCGCCGGCCGTTGTGGCTGCTGCCGGTGCCGCAGCCGCTCGCGATGCGCGCGGGTCTGCCGTGGCGTCGCGGCCTCCTGCAGCTCCTGAGCGAACCGGAGCGCATCGAGACCGGCTGGTGGGATGGCGAGGACGTCGCGCGCGATTACTACACCGCGAGCGACATCCATGGGGTGCGGTTGTGGATATTCCGCGAGCGCACCGCTGCGCACGGGTGGTTCCTGCACGGCATCTTCGGATGACTGCTGCCGCTGCGCCATCCCCGGCGGGCTCGGGCGCAGAGCTGCCTGCATACGCCGAGCTTCACTGCCTCTCCAACTTCTCATTCCTGCGTGGGGCCTCTCACCCGCACGAGCTCGTGGCGCAGGCGGATGCGCTCGGTTATCGGGCGCTCGCGCTCACCGACGAGTGCTCGGTGGCGGGCGTGGTGCGTGCCCACGTGGCGGCCCGGGGACGACCGCTGAAACTCATCGTCGGCGCGGAGTTCCGCCTGCGCTGTGGACTCAGGTTCGCAGCTCTCGCGATCGACCGGCGCGGCTACGGGCGATTGTGCCGTCTCATTACTCGTGGGCGGCGCGCCGCGGAGAAGGGGACTTACGCGCTCGCCCGTGAGGATCTCGAGCGCTCGCCGCTCGAGCAGTGCTTCATCCTCTGGCTGCCGGGAACCCCCGCGCAGCCGCAGGAGCTGCACTACCTGGCGGCCCGCTTCCCCGTGCACCTGAGGATCGCGGTCGAGCTGCTGCGCCAGGGGAGCGACCGCGAGCAGCTCGCGACCCTGCAAAGCCTCGGTGAGTCGCACGGGGTGCCGCTGGTCGCCGCGGGCGATGTGCACATGCACGCGCGCGCACGGCGATATCTGCAGGATGCGCTCACCGCGATCCGCCTGCGTGTGCCGATCACGCAGGTGGGCTCGCGGCTCTACGTGAACGGCGAGCGCTATCTGCGCGAGCGCGAGCGGCTCGCCCGGCTCTACCCGCGCGAGCTGCTCGAGGCCACCGTGCAGGTGGCTCAGGCGTGCCACTTCTCGCTCGATGAGCTGCGCTACGAATACCCGCGCGAGCTGGTTCCCGAGGGCGAGAGCGCGGCGAGCCACCTGCGCAAGCTCACGGAAGCGGGCGCCCGCTGGCGCTGGCCGCAGGGGGTGCCCGCGGCCGAGCGCGTGGCCATCGAGCACGAGCTCGAGCTCATCGCCGAGCTCAGCTACGAGCCTTACTTTCTCACGGTGCACGACATCGTCGCGTTCGCGCGACGCCGGGGAATTCTCTGCCAGGGACGCGGCTCCGCGGCCAACTCCCGCGTGTGCTACTGCTTGGGCATCACCTCGGTCGATCCGCAGCGCGGCGCGGCGCTGCTGTTCGAGCGTTTCATCTCGCGCGAGCGCAACGAGCCGCCCGACATCGACGTTGATTTCGAGCACGAGCGGCGCGAGGAGGTGCTGCAGTACGTCTACGCGAAGTACGGGCGCGATCGCGCCGCGCTTGCCGCCACCGTCATCATGTACCGGCCGCGCAGCGCGCTGCGGGATCTCGGCAAGGTGTTTGGTCTCAGCGCCGCCGCGAGCGGCCGTCTGGCCAAGGTTATGCAGTGGTGGGACGGCAGTGCCGCGATGGCCGAGCGCATGCAGGCCGACGGCTTCGACCTCGCGAGTCCCTGGCTCAAGCGTCTCCTGCCGCTCGCGCAACAGCTGGTGGCATTCCCCGGTTTCCCGCGGCACCTGTCGCAGCACGTCGGCGGCTTCGTCATATCCGCCGGCCCGCTCGAGGAGCTGGTGCCGATCGAGAACGCTGCCATGCCCGAGCGCACCGTGGTGCAATGGGACAAGGACGACCTGAACGACCTCGGGCTCCTCAAGGTCGATCTGCTGGCGCTCGGGATGCTCACGGCGCTGCGCCGTGCCTTCGGGCTCGTGAACGACTACCGTGGGGCGCACTACACGCTCGGGGCGCTGCCCGCCGAGGATCCGCAGGTCTACGACATGGTGTGTCGCGCCGACACGATCGGCGTGTTCCAGATCGAGTCGCGCGCGCAGATGGCGATGCTGCCGCGACTCAAGCCGCGCTGTTACTACGACCTCGTGATCGAGGTCGCGATCGTGCGCCCCGGGCCGATCCAGGGTGACATGGTGCATCCCTACCTGAGGCGCCGCAGCGGCGCCGAGCCCGTCGAATATCCGGGCGAGGAGGTGCGCGACGTGCTGCATCGCACGCTCGGGGTGCCGATCTTCCAGGAGCAGGTGATGCAGATCGCGATCGTCGCCGCCGGCTTCACGCCCGGGGAAGCCGATGCGCTGCGCCGCGCCATGGGAGCATGGAAGAGAACCGGGGGACTCGACCCTTTCCGCGAGCGGCTGCTCGAGGGCATGCGCGCCAAGGGCTATCCGGCAGAGTTCGCACAGCGCATCTACCAGCAGATGCTCGGCTTTGGCGAATATGGCTTTCCGCAGTCTCATGCGATGAGCTTTGCGCTGTTGGTGTATGACTCTGCCTGGCTCAAATACCACGAGCCGGCGGCTTTCACGTGTGCGCTGCTCAACAGTCAACCCATGGGCTTCTATGCACCGGCGCAACTCGTGCGCGATGCGCGCGCCCACGGCGTCGAGGTGCGTGCGGTGGACGTCTGCGTCAGCAGCTGGGACTCGACGCTCGAGCGGCGCGAGGACGGCTCGCCCGCATTGCGTCTGGGCTTGCGCCTGGTGAAGTCACTGAGCGAAGCGGGGGCACAGCGACTGATCGATGTGCGCCGGCGGCAGCCCTTTGCGAGTGTGCAGGACCTGGCGCTGCGCGCCGCGCTCGATCGCGGGGATCTCGAGGCACTCGCTGCGGCCGGCGCCTTCGCCGAGCTCTGCGGCAACCGGCACCTCGCCTTCTGGGAGGTCGCCGGTACCGAGCGGTCGCTCCCGCTCGGCCTCACCGATTGCCGCGGCGGAGCTGCGGAAGGACGACCGCTCCTTCCCGCACCGACCGAGGGCCAGGGCATCGCCGCGGACTATGCCTCGCTCGGCCTCACCCTGGGACGCCATCCGCTTGCGCTGCTGCGCACTCGGCTACGGGCGAGGGCGCTGCTGAGCGCAGGCGAGCTGAAAGAGCTCGGCAACAGGACCCGGGTGCGCACGGCCGGCATCGTGCTGATGCGCCAGCGCCCGGCGACCGCGAGCGGCGTCACCTTTCTCACGCTCGAGGACGAGAGCGGCCAGGTGAACGTCATCGTCTGGGAACGGGTGGGGCGCGAGCAGCGCGCGGCGCTGCTCGAGTCGCGTCTGCTCGAGGTACACGGCGAGTTGCAGCAGCAGGAGGGCGTCTCACATCTCATCGCGCCTCGGCTGATCGACCGCACCGTGCTGCTCGGGGAGCTGCTGACGCGCTCACGGGACTTTCACTGAAGCCCCCCAGTGTCCGGTCACCGACCCCAGCCCCGAAGACTCGCTCCCCCGCGCCTGTTGCGGCCGTGCGGCAGAGCAGTACGGGCGGCCCATGCTCGACCGGCGGCGGGAGTCGCGCGGGAATCCGGCGGGAGTCTGGCGGGAATCCGGCGGGAGTCCGGCGGGAGTCCGATCTCAGCCGTGACGCGGCTTGCGGCGCGCTTTGCGGCCGGAGGACTCGCCCTCGTCGCCGATCTCATAGTCCTCGAAGTCGCTGGTGAGCTCGGCCGTGTGCTTCTCCTCGAGCAGCCGCTCGAGGCGACGCCACGCCGGGTCGCCGGCCTTCTGCCCCCGGCGCTTGGCCAGGTCGAGGTCCTTGATGACCTGATCGAGATCGACGTCGCC
>DATIZW010000329.1:0-2172 GCA_035516875.1 Steroidobacteraceae bacterium | reverse complement strand
CGGATCGACGCGCGGCACTACAAGGGGAGCGTGGCAGTACGCTTCGGTCCCGCCAATCTGTCGTTTCGCGGCGAGGTCGAGGTCGTCTCGATCGAGCCCGCGAGCCGCACCCTGCACCTCATCGGCAAGGGCACGGACACGGGCGGCGGATCGGGGGCGTCGCTCGATCTCACCGCGCGTGTCGATGCGGTCGATGCGGCCTCGAGCAACCTCGTCGGCAAGAGCGAAGTGTCGATGAGCGGCAAGGCGGCGGCTTTCGGCGCGCGTATGGCCGAGGCGGTCGCCGAGCAGGTGCTCGCGCAGTTCGGCACGAATTTCGCCACCGAGCTCAGGAGCCCCCAGGTGGGGGGCGCGACCGCGGCACGAGATGCCGAGGGCGCGCCCACCGCCGCAGCAGCGGCCACACCGCGTGTGGCGGAGCTTAACGGCCTGGCCCTCCTCTGGAGTGTCCTCCTTGGCTGGCTGCGGGCGATTGTCGGCCGGAGGCGCGCATGAGTGAGGCGGCGCGCGCGCACGAGCTCGCGGCATTGCAGGAGGATCTCGCACGCGCCGGCTACATTGCCGAAGCCCCGCTCGCCGCGGCACTGCTCCTGATGCAGGACCTCGGTCGGCCACTGCTGCTCGAAGGCGATGCCGGCGTCGGCAAGACCGAAGTCGCGAAGGTGCTGGCGACGATCCGCGGGACGCGCCTGATCCGGCTGCAATGCTACGAGGGCCTCGATGCGCACGCCGCGATGTACGAGTGGAACTACCAGCGCCAGCTGCTCGCCATCAAGTTGCTCGAGCATGACGAGCGCGGTATCGCGCAGAAGGAACAGGACATTTTCTCCGAGCGCTACCTGCTCAGGCGCCCGCTGCTCGAGGCGATCAGCGCCGACACCGCGCTGGTTCTGCTCATCGATGAGATCGATCGCGCCGACGAGGCATTCGAGGCCTTCCTGCTCGAGCTGCTGTCGGACTTTCAGCTCTCGATCCCCGAGCTCGGCACGGTGCATGCACGCAGCCGGCCGCTGGTGGTGATCACCTCCAACGGCACCCGCGAGCTCTCCGACGCACTGCGCCGACGTTGCCTCTATCAGTACATCGACTATCCCGACTACGAGAAGGAATTTGCGATCGTGCGTCGCAAGGCGCCGGAAGTGGCAAGCGCACTCGCGCGGCAGATCGTTGCCTTCGTGCAGGCGGTACGCCGCATGGACCTGCAGAAGAAACCGGGTATTGCCGAGACACTCGACTGGACCGCGGCGCTGCTGCGTCTCGGCATATCTACGCTCGAGGCAGGCGGTGCCGAGCGCATCATGGAAACCCTGAGTGCCCTCATCAAGACGCGGGACGATCGCGCGGCGTTCCCGCGCGAGGTCGTCGCGCGGCTGGCAGCGGCATGCTGACCCCGTCGGCCGCGTTGCTCGAGTCCCGCGTGACGCAGCGGCTCATGGGCTTCACCGCCTTCCTGCGCGCCAATGGCTTTACGGTCGGCGGCGGTGATGCCGTCGAGGTGCTGCACACTGCGGAGCGCGTCGGTGTGCTCGAGAGCCAAGTGCTGCGCTGGTCGCTCAAGGCGCTGCTGTGCGGCCGCAGTGACGAGTGGCGACGCTTCGATGAACTGTTCGACGCCTGGTTCCTGCCGCCCAACCGTTGGCAGAGCCCGGTGCGACGCGCCGCGCCCGACAGCGGGCCGGGTGTGCGTCCGGCCGTGGCCGACAGCCGCGCACCACGCGGAGCTGACAGCGACGCGCTGTGCGCGCGCGATGTCGCCGCTTCGCGCGAAGTCCGCAGCTCCGCCGATTTCCGCACCCTGATGCAGCGTGAACACCTCCTCGAGATCGAGGCGCTGATGCGCCGCTTCGCGCGGCGCTTGAGGCACATCCGGCTGCGCCGTGCGGAGCGCGCCCGCAAGGGGCGCCGGCTCGACCTGCCGGCGACGATCCGCCGCAGCGTCACAACGGGCGGCACACCGCTCAACCTTGCCTGGCGCAACCCGCGCCGCGTACGTCCCCGCCTGGTGCTGCTCGTCGACGTCAGCCGCTCGATGGCACCTTACAGCTTTTTTTACCTGCGCCTCGCGCGTGCGCTCAGTGCCGAGCTCACCGACCTCAGGAGCTTCATCTTCCATACGCACCTGACTCCGGTATCGGAGGCACTCAGGGAAGCCGACCCCTGGCGCGCGCAGGA
>DATIZW010000328.1:0-4990 GCA_035516875.1 Steroidobacteraceae bacterium | reverse complement strand
TGCCGAGGCGCGTGAGGTGGTCGGCGATGGACCCACCTACATCTCGTTCGACGTGGACGGACTCGATCCGGTCTATGCTCCGGGCACCGGGACTCCGGAGATCGGCGGCATCACCACGCTCGAAGCCCAGCGTCTGCTGCGCGGACTGCGCGGGCTGGACCTGGTCGGCGGCGATGTCGTCGAGGTGGCCCCACCGTATGATCCGTCCGGCAACACCGCGCTGGTCGGCGCGAGCATCATGTACGAGATGCTGTGCCTGGTGGCGGATGCGCACTTCGGGCCCAGGCGTAGGGCCGAGGCGCGCTGACGCTGCGGCGCGTCGCCTGATCGACGGACCGGGCGCCGGTTGACCATGTTGATGGCGATTGCGGGCGGGGAGTCTGCTGCGATCGCGCTCAGCGCCGGTCGGTCGAGCACACGCGCCGGGTGTTGAGTCGCCTCTCCCCCAAGGAAGACGACTCCCTATACAGCAACCGACAGTGCAGCTGCGCGTTGCTCGGCGGCTACGTCATATTCTCAGCCTGCCCGATGGACATAACACTATGAACGGCGGTAGCACACCACGCGCGGTGCACTGCGAGGTGATCGACTAAGTTTTCACGCCGCCAGGTCTGAGGCAGTCCCACGGTGCGATTGCCACAGCCTGCCATTATTTCCCCACCGCTTTGCCAGAAGCGGCGACCAGACTCTTCTCATCGAGGCGGAACTACCAACGGGAGGAGTCATTCGTGTCGGATCACTTCGAGGCTTTCCTGGACTTCCTGCAGCGGGCGCTCGTCGAACCGATCGGCCGGCTGGCTGCGGCGTGCGGGCGCGCCATCCATACTCTCGGTGCGGGCGCCTGGCGGCGTCGCCTACGGCTCGCGATCGCCGCGAGCGCCGGCGCGCTCGCTTACGTGCTCTACATCCATCCGCCTCTCGTCACCGTGCATCGCAGTGAGGTGTTGGTGCGTACCAATTTGTTCGATGGCGCTTCGCGCGCCTACGGTGCGGGCACCGTGCTGCTGATCCCCGGCATGCATCAGGTACGCCGCTACCCGACCCGCGACCAGTTATTTCGGCCGGCCGAGGGGGCGCGGGCTACGGGTCCGGCACCCTTCCAGTCGAATGAAGGGCTCTCGATCGGTGTCGATCTGACGGTGCGCTGGGCGATCGATCGCAGTCGAATTGGCCAGATGTCAAAAGAATATCCGGATGACCTGAACGATGATCTGGTCCGCCCGGCCGTGCAGGGTGTCATCTATCCCTTGCTCGCTCGGCATTCCGTGCGCGAGATCTTCTCGAGTCAGCGGCAGCAGATCCAAGAGGAGATCGCGGGCGAGCTCAAACCCAAGCTCGCGGCGCTCGGGCTGGTGCTGCGCGGAGTCGACATGGGGCAGGTGGATCTTCCCGCGGACTACCGCGCGCAGATGGAGAAGCTGCTTGCCGAGGAACTCGAAACCGAAAAGATCCGCTACACGCTCGAGCTCAAGGAGGCGCAGGTGAAGGAAACTCAGCTCACCGCTGAAGCCGACAAAGTGCGGCGGCAGAAGGCAGCCGAAGCCGCGGGGGCGGAGCAGGTAATCGCCGCCCGGGCGCAGGAGGAGACCATGAAGCACATTCTGCCCTTCAAGCAGAAGCAGATCGAGCAACGCCAGCTCGAGGCCGAGGCGGAAAAGCTGGCGCGTATCCGCACCGCCGAAGGCTCAGCCGAAGCACGCCGCATCGAGGCCAAGGGCGAGGCAGACTCACGGCAGAAGCTCGCCGACGCCGAAGCTTACCGTCTCGAGATCGTGGGCAAGAGCAACGCCGGGCAGATGGAGCGCGAGGGCGCACTGATCGCCCGCTATCCGCTCCTCATTCAGAAGACACTCGCCGACAAACTGTCCGACAAGGTGCAGGTCATCATCGCCCCGACACCAGCCCCGGGGCAGTTCCTCGGCTCGAATCTGGTCGGCCTGGAAGCCGCCAAGGGCGCGCCCGGCGTCCCGATCCCGGTGAGCTCTCAGGCGGAGCGCCCCTGAATGCTGCTCCTCGCTGCCGCGCTCGCGATCGTGACGCACGATCACACGGCGCTGCGTGTCGCGCCACGCCCACGCGCCTCGGAGTTGGCGACGCTCTGGCAGGGCGAGGTGCTCGAGGTGCGAGACGAGCAGGCCGGCTACTTGAAGGTCTACGACTATCGACGCGAGCGCGGCGGATACTTAAAGAGCGAGGCGGTGCGTTCGATCGGCCTCACGGAGACGGATGCGCCTGGTCTCCTGGCGGTGCTGCGCTTCCTGCGTGACAGCGCAGGCGCGGAGGCGCTGGGGATCAGCTACGGCGCCGCGTATCTGAAGGCGGCGCCGGCGAGTGCGCTCACCGCCGAGCCCTTCGATGCGATCGCCGGCATGGCCGAACAGTTGGCCGATTCGGCCTCCGGGAACGGTGTCAGGCGCGCGGAGGCTGCTGCTGCGCACCTCGAGGTGGTGGAGCAGTTCGGCATTCACATGCGCAGCTTCGAGCGCCACGGCCGGATGCAGATCTGCTACGACGGCGAGCTGTTCCGCCGGGTGCTCTCATCCCCGCGCGCCAGTGCTGCGGAGCGCGCGCGCGCCGTACTCGGCCTCACGCGACCGGACTGTATCGATCCGGACGCCGGCATTCTCCTGCGCGCCGCGCAAGACGCGGAACGCATCGCGCTCCTCGACGAGGTCGAGGAGCGGCCACTGAACGCGCTGCTGCGTAGCCGCCTGCATGCGCGGCGCGCCGCTGTCTGGGCGGCGGTCGCGTACGAGGAAGCGCGGCGTGGCGCAGCGCCCGCGGCCGCGGCGCGGCGTGCCGTCAACGAGCTTCTGGCGGTGCGTCCGGACGACCTCGGGGAGGAGCGCCGCGGAGAATACCTCGATGCGCTGCTGCGGGTGGGAGCGATCCGCTGGGCTGCCGCCACTGCCGCAACTCAGGGGGGGGCGCTCATTCTCACCGCTCAGCCGGGGGAACCGGGTCAGACCTGCGTTGCGCTCTCGGACGCGGATCGGCCGGCCGCGCCCCTCGTGCGGCGCTGTACTTACGGCATCGTGTGGACGGCCTCGGCCCAGCCGCTCGCGCGCAACCGGGCGTTGGTGCTTGCAGTACAGCCGCTCGAGAGCTGGCGCGAGCTCTGGGTATTTCATGAGAGCGGCGCCGATTGGACGGTTGACGTGCTGCCGCCCGGTGCGGACGATCCCGAGGAAGGGTATGTCGAGTTCGCCGGCTTCACTCCGACTACACAGCGGTTGCTCATCGCACGTGAGGTGCTGGAGCGCGGCCGGTTTCACCGCCGCTTCGAAGAGCTGCGGCTCGCGGATCTCGTGCCGGTGAAGCAGGCGAGCAGCCCGGAGCTGCTCGCGGATTTTGGTCGCTGGCAGGATGCTGCCTGGCGCCGTGACACGCTCGCGCTGCACTGAGATGCCGCGCACCACGGTGATGGGCACGGAATGCCTTAGAATGCATCCCTGCAGGGAGGCGGATTCATAGCACGGCAAATCTGGCGCGTGGCCGGCACATGATGTCGAGCGCAGAAGGACGGACCAAACGGAAATGCACGGGCGCGCACTGTCACAAGGCTTCATCTGGCTCGCTCTCCTGTGCAACGCTGCACAGGCCGGCACGTTTGCGCTCCCCGAGGACGGTTCAACCCTCATCGGCGAGGACGCCAGCGTGACGACCGTGTACGAGGACACACTGCCCGACCTCGCGCAGCACTACAGTCTCGGCTACTACGAGATCATTCGCGCGAATCCCGGGGTAGATGTGTGGATCCCTGGCGCCGACAAGCACCTCACGCTTCCAGGCAGGCGTATCCTGCCGCCCGGGCCACGCGAGGGCATCGTGGTGAACCTCCCCGAGCACCGACTGTACTTCTATCCGAAGCCGCGCCGAGGTGAGCATCCGGTCGTGATTACCTACCCCGTGAGCGTCGGCAAGATGGACTGGCGTACCCCGCTCGGTGTGACGCGCATCGTCTCCAAGGTCCGCAATCCCCCGTGGTACCCGCCGGAATCAGTCCGCAAGGAGCACGCCGACCGCGGCGAGCCACTGCCGAAGGTGGTGCCTGCCGGCCCGGATAATCCGCTCGGGGCATTCGCCATGCGGCTCGCCATCCCCAGCGGGAGCTACCTGATCCACGGCACCAACAACCCGCGGGCGGTCGGCATGCCGGTGACGCACGGCTGCATCCGCATGTACCCGGAGGACATCGCAGCGCTCTTCCCACTCGTGCCCGTGGGGACCACGGTGCGCCTGATCAACGAGCCGGTGAAGGTCGCCTGGGTCGAAGGACAGCTCCTCATCGAGGTACATCCTCCCGTAGACGCCGAAGGACAGTCGGTCGAGCCGGATGTCGCGGTGCTCGAGCCATTGCTCGATCAGGCGCTCGGCAGCGACACCGCTGCAATTCACTGGGACCTTGCGCGTGAGACCTTGCAGGCTGCAACCGGGATGCCGACGCTGGTCGGTCTCGCCGCCGAGCCCGAGCATGAGCAGCCGCCGACGCCGACAGCGCCGGCGTCTGCGGATGAGGCGGGCGGCGCACCCCTGAAGCACGAGTGAGCTCGGCTCGGCACTTGCCATGCTGAAGTGCCGGTGATGAAGTTCAGGAATTCGAATGGAAGTCGTGGGGAGAATCATTGTGCCTCGCTTCTACATTGCCCTCTGCTGTGGGGCGTTTGTGCTCGCCGGATGCCCCAGCCACACGCCGAAAACCACCGGCGGCCTCGATCTGCCCCTGGCGCCGGGACAGTATCCCGGCACCCTCGTCTATCGATCGCCGACCCTCGAGGCCGGCAAGTACAAGTTCCTCTACGTTGATGACGCCGATGTCTACCGTGCGGCCGATGCCGACTTCGGCGGTGCCAGTGAGGAGGACAAGACGCGACTCGCGGCGAAGCTCACCACTGACTTCAGGAACGAGCTCGCCAAGCGCAAGTACCCACTGGTCAGCCAACCCGGTCAGGGAGTGGTGCGCCTGCACCTGACGCTGGCGGGCCTCAAG
>DATIZW010000327.1:0-3384 GCA_035516875.1 Steroidobacteraceae bacterium | reverse complement strand
ATCTTCGCGCACCAGGAGGCGCACGTGGCCTGCGACGAGTGCGGTGCGCCGGGCTTCTTCTCCGGCGGCGCGCAGCTGGCGCTGCTGCCGGGTGAGCACGGGCGGATCGCGCCCGGGAGCTTCGCCGCGGCGCTCGCCGCGCACCGCGTGGACGTGCACACGCTGCAGCCGGCGGCGCTGTCGCTCACCCAGGCCACCGAGCTCGGCACCACCTACCGCGCGGACGACCTCACGCAGCTCGCTGCCGCGGCCCATGAGCACGGTCTCAAGGTGCACATGGACGGCGCGCGTTTTGCCAATGCGCTCGCCTTTCTCGGCTGTCATGCCGCGGACATCACCTGGCGGGCCGGTGTCGACGTACTGTCCTTTGGCGCAACCAAGAACGGCGCGCTCACCGCCGAGGCGGTGGTGTTCTTCGACCGCGCGCTGGTGCGGGACTTCGAGCTGCGGCGCAAGCGCGCCGGTCACCTGCTGTCGAAGTCCCGTTTCGTCGCGGCGCAGCTGCTCGCCTATGTCGAGAGCGGCCTCTGGCAACGCAATGCGCAGCGTACCAACCGCCTGGCGCAGAGCATCGGCCGCGCCGCGGGGGAGAAGCTGCTGCACCCGGTCGAGGCCAACGAAGTATTCATCGGCCTCGGCGTCACGCGCCGCGCGGCACTGCGCGCCGCCGGCTTCGAGTTCTATGACTGGGGTGCCGAGAGCGCCGGCGAGGCGCGCTTCGTGGTCTCCTGGGACCAGCCGGAGGAGAACGTGGCGGCGCTGTGCACCGCGCTCGGCCGCATGTGAGTCACGGCGCGCGCCGCATCACTGCCACTGGCGTCACTGCTCGCGCAGCATCGTCGTCACCGGCAACCGCGCAGCCCGCAGCGCCGGCAGCAGTCCGCCCAACATGCCGATGACGACCGCGATCACCAGGCCCCGTACCACCAGCTGCGGTGTCACCTTGAAGTTGAAGACCACCTGCGTGAAGCTCTGCCCGAGCGTCGATACCGACAGGTTGTTGAACAGCAGGTAGGCGATCAGCGCTCCGAGCACCGCGCCCACGAGTGCGAGCAGCAGTGCCTCGATCATCACCGACACGACGACCGGCACCCCGCCGAAGCCGATGGCGCGCAGCGTGGCGATCTCCTTGCCGCGAGCGGCGACCGCCGCGTACATGCTGTTGAGCGCGGCGAACACCGCGCCGAGCGCCATGATGACGGTCACCACACCGGCGAGAAAGCCGATGGTCTTGCGGAACTGTCGGGTCTGACCGCTGAAGTAGTCCTGCTCACGCAGCACGTCGAGCGACAGGCGCGGCTCGGCGGCTACCGCGCTCTTCAGCCGCGCGAGTCCATCCGGACCGTCGAGCGCAGCGAGCACCGAGCTCGAGCCGATGCGCCCGAAGGTGCTGCGGGCTACGTTGATGTCGGTCCACATCTCGCTGTCGTGCGCATCGCCCGACTCGAAGATCCCCACCACCTGCCACTGCGAGCCGCGCATGCGCACCGCGTCGCCGATCTGCGCCCCCTGAAACTGCCTCGCCACCCCACGTCCGACGATCAGCTCGCGCACGCCAGGGGTGAATTTGCGCCCGGCAACGATCTTCAGCCCGGGGCGCAGCTCGAAGCCCGCCGGATCGATGCCGCGCAGCGTGATGTTCGCACCGTTCTTCACGTCATCCTTGCGGACCAGCTCGGCGATCACCATGAGCTCGGCGGACGCGAGTGGCTTGCCGTCGGCACCGAGCGCGATGCCCGGCTCCTGCTTGATCAGGTCGGTCGAGTCGCGGTCGAAGGCGGAGTTGAGCTCCGCATCGGAGCCGCCGCGCAGGATGATCGCGGCGTCGCTGCGGCCGGTGGCCTTGAGCGTGCTTTCGAAGCCGGTGGCCATCGCCAGCAGCGCGGTGAACACCGCCACCACGCCGGTGAGACCGACGACGATGACCAGGGATGGCGCCCAGCGCTCGGGGATGCTGCGGATGCTGAGCGCGGTGATGGCGAGAGCTTGACCGAACAAGGCGGATTCTCCTTGGGCGTGTACCGCGCTTAGCGCCCCGCAAGCGCGTCGACGATCTTCAAGCGCCGTGCGCGCAGCGCCGGTAACAGCCCGACCGCGAGACTCATCAGGACGATGGCGACGACGCCGAGCAGCCACACCCCGCCGTCGAGCCGCAGCTGAAACTGCCCGCCCGTGCCCCGCTCCACCATCGCCCCGGCGATCGAGGCGAGCAGCAACCCCAGCAGGCCGCCGAACAGCACCAGCGCAAAGGCCTCGGCCAGCACAAAGCCGAGCACGCTGCGGTCGGTGAAGCCGAGGGTCTTCAGCACCGCGAGCTCCGGCACCCGCTCGCGCACGCTCTGCGCCATGGTGTTGCCGACCACGAGCAGCAGCGTGAAGAACACCGCGAACAGGATCCAGCGCACGATGAGCCCGATGTCACCGATCTGCTTGACGAAGCTCATGTTGAAGTCCTTCTCGGTCTGCGTCTTGGTCTCGTCCGGGGAGTTCTCGAACATGGCATCGACGGTCCTGCTGACGGCCTCGGCCTTGCTGCTGTCGCTGAGCTTGAGGATATAGAAATTGACGCGCCCCTTGATACCGAACTGGTTGGACTCGTCGAAGTAGTCCTGCTGGATGAAGGCGAGGTTGGCACGCCGCTTCCAGTCCTCGTCCTTGCCATCGAAGATGCCGACCAGGTCGAAGGTCCACGCCTTGCTGCCGTTTTTCTGCGGCCAGATGTTGGACGAGATCGGGATCTTCTGCCCGATTTTCCAGCCGTACTGGTCGGCGAGCAGCTTGCCCGCGATCATGCCGGTGCGCGTCTGGATGAACGCCTGCCACTGCGCGTCCGGCATGACCCACTCGGGGTAGACCTCGTGGTAGGTGCGCGGATCGAGCGACAGCATGATGAGCGGCGTATTCTCCTGCCACACCCCGCCGAACCACATCTGGTGCGCGACGGCGGCGACCCCGGGAATGGCCTCGAGCTTTGGCAGCATGCTGATCGGCAGCGCCTGGGTGAACGACACGCGCGCCTGCACGAAGAGCCGCGTCGCCCCGACGAAGTTGGCGCCGGAGCTGAAGATGCTGTTGACCGACTGCAGCAGCCCGAACAGCAGAAACGCCATGACAACCGAGAGCAGCGTCAGGATCGTGCGGATGCGCTTGCGGAACAGATTGGCGACGACGAACCCGGCCTTGGTCATGGGCTCTCCTTGGGGTGCCTTCGGGCGGCCGCTCAGGCGGCCTGCTCGAGCAGCTGCCCTTTCTCGAGGTGCAGGATGCGCCGCGCGAACTCCGCGGCTTTGGGATCGTGCGTCACCATGATGATGGTCTTGCCGTGCTCGCGGTTCAGCACCTGCAGCAGGCCGAGGATCTCTTCGGCGGTCTTGCGATCTAGAT
>DATIZW010000326.1:0-5193 GCA_035516875.1 Steroidobacteraceae bacterium | reverse complement strand
GTGATGAGTCCCGAGAGCCCGATGAAGTCGGCGCGCTCGCGGCGCGCCGTTTCGAGGATCTTCTCGCACGCCACCATGACGCCGAGATCGATCACCTCGAAGTTGTTACATTGCAGCACCACGCCGACGATGTTCTTGCCGATGTCGTGCACGTCGCCCTTGACGGTGGCCATGACGATGCGGCCGTTGGAGCGGCGCGCGCCCGCGTCCTTGCCCTGCTCGATGAACGGCACCAGGTAGGCGACCGCGCGCTTCATCACCCGCGCGCTCTTCACCACCTGCGGCAGGAACATCTTGCCGGCGCCGAACAGGTCGCCGACCACGTTCATGCCGTCCATCAGCGGGCCCTCGATGACCGCGAGCGGCCGCTCCACCGTGAGGCGCGCCGCCTCGGTATCCTCGATGATGTAGTCATCGATGCCCTTCACCAGGGCGTGCTCGAGGCGCTTGCCCACCGGGAGCTTGCGCCACTCGAGGTCTTCGCCACGGCGCACGCTGCCGGCGCCCTTGTAGCGCGCCGCGATCTCCAGCAGCCGCTCGGTGGCGTCGGGGCGCCGATTGAGCACCACGTCCTCGCAGGCCGCGCGCAGCGCCGGATCGAGCTGCTCGTAGACACCCAGCTGGCCGGCATTGACGATCCCTAAGTCCATGCCGGCCTCGATGGCGTGATAGAGAAACACCGAATGCATGGCCTCGCGTACCGCGTCGTTGCCGCGGAACGAGAACGACACGTTGCTCACCCCGCCGCTGACCAGTGCATGCGGCAGCTCGCTCTTGATGCGACGCGTCGCCTCGATGAACGCCAGCCCGTAGCCGTTGTGCTCCTCGATGCCCGTGGCGATGGCGAAGATGTTGGGGTCGAAGATGATGTCCTCGGGCGCGAACCCCACCTGCGCGGTGAGGATGCGCCAGGCGCGCCGGCAGATCGACACGCGCCGCTCCACCGTATCGGCCTGGCCCTGCTCGTCGAACGCCATGATGACCGCGGCGGCGCCGTAGCGGCGCACCTTGCGGGCGTGCGCGATGAAGACCTCCTCACCCTCCTTGAGGCTGATGGAGTTGACGATGGCCTTGCCCTGCACGCACTTCAGGCCCGCCTCGATCACCGACCATTTGGAGGAGTCGATCATCACCGGCACGCGGGCGATATCCGGTTCGGCCGCCACCAGGTTGAGGAAGCGCGCCATGGCGCTCTCAGAGTCGAGCATGCCCTCGTCCATGTTGACGTCGATCACCTGCGCGCCGTTGGCGACCTGCTGGCGGGCGATCTCGAGGGCCGCGGTGTAGTCGCCGGCCTCGATCAGCTTGCGGAACTTCGCCGAGCCCGTCACGTTGGTACGTTCGCCGACATTGACGAACAGGCTGGCGTCGTCGATGTTGAGCGGCTCGAGTCCTGCGAGCCGGCACTTGACCGCCGCGGGCGTGAGGCGCCGCGGTGCGCGCCCGACCAGCGCGTCGTGCAGCAGCCGGATATGCTCGGGGGTGGTGCCGCAGCAGCCACCCACGACGTTCACCAGTCCCGACTCGCCGTACTCGCGCAGGATGTCCGCAGTCTCCGCCGGTGCCTCGTCGTACTCGCCGAAGGCGTTCGGCAGGCCCGCGTTGGGATAAGCGCACACGCAGGTGTCGGCGGCGGCGGTGGCGAGCTCCTCGACGTACGGGCGCAGCTGCCGGCCGCCGAGCGCGCAGTTGAGACCGACGAACAGTGGCCGTGCGTGGCGGATCGAGTTCCAGAAGGCTTCGGTCGTCTGGCCCGAGAGCAGCCGCCCGGAAGCGTCCGTGATGGTACCGGAGATGGCGAGCGGCAGCTCGGTACCCGTCTCCTCGAACAGCGTCAGCGCCGCGTAGATGGCCGCCTTGGCGTTGAGCGTGTCGATGATGGTCTCGATGAGCAGCAGATCGACCCCGCCGAGTAGCAGGCCGCGGGCCGCCTCGAGGTACGCTGCGACCAGCTCATCGAAGCTCACGCTGCGATAGCCCGGGTCATTGACGTCGGGCGACAGCGAGGTCATGCGGTTGGTCGGCCCGAGGGCGCCGGCGACGAAGCGCACGCCGCCGTGCCGCTGCGCGAACTCGTCGGCCGCCAGGCGCGCGAGGCGCGCGGCGGCATAGTTCAGCTCGGGCACCAGCGCCACGGTCCCATAGTCCGCCTGCGAGATGCCGTTGGAGTTGAAGGTGTTGGTCTCGATGATGTCCGCGCCCGCTGAGAGATAGGCACGGTGGATGTCGGCGACCACCTGCGGGCGGGTGAGGGTCAGGATGTCGTTGTTGCCGCGCAGATCGTGGCCGTGCTCGCGAAGCCGTTCGCCGCGGAAGCCCGCTTCGTCGAGCCGCCGGCGCTGGATCATGGTGCCCATGGCGCCGTCGAGGAACACGATGCGCTCGGCGAGCAGCCGCTTCAAACGCTCGATGCGCGTGCGCCGCTCACTCTCATCGACCGCTTCGATCGCAAAGGGCGCCGCGGCTGCCATGCGCGCCGCGCGGTCGCGCGTCTCACTCTCACGGTCAGCGCGAGCAGGTGTCGTGCCGACCGCGCGGGCGGCGCCACCCCCGGCGGGCTGCCGGTGGGTGCAGCCGCTCACGCCAGCGCTCCGGCACACGCCGCCGGCGCCGCCTGCGCCAGTGGCCGCAGCCCGAGCGCGTGGCAGATCGCGTAGGTGAGCGCGGCGCGGTTGAGCGTATAAAAATGAAACTCGCGCACCCCATGCCGTACGAGCTCCTGCACCTGCTCGATCGCAACCTCGACGGCCACCGCGAGGCGGGTATCGTGATCGTCGTCCAGCCCGGCGAAGCGCTCGCTGAGCCACTGCGGAATGCTGGCGCCACAGGTCTGTGCGAAGCGCAACACCTGCGGAAAGCGCGTGACGGGCAGGATGCCGGGCACGATCGGCGCGGCGATGCCTGCAGCCGCACAGCGGTCGCGGAAGCGCAGGAACACCTCGCAGTCGAAAAAGAACTGGGTGATCGCACGGGTCGCCCCGGCGTCGATCTTGCGCTTGAGGTTGTCGAGATCCGCCACCGCCGAGCGTGCCTGCGGGTGAACCTCGGGGTAAGCGGCCACGGATATCTCGAACGGCGCGAGCGCCCGCAGCCCCGCCACGAGGTCCGAGGCGTAGGCGAACCCGTCCGGATGCGGCCGGTACTCGCACTCACCGTGTGGCGGGTCGCCCCGCAGCGCCACCAGATGGCGAATGCCCTGCTCCCAGTATTGGCGGGCGATGGCGAGAATCTGTCCTCGCGAGGCGCCGATACAGGTGAGGTGCGGCGCGCCGGTCAGCGTCGTGCTCTTCTGGATGCGCGACACGACGTTGTGCGTGCGCTCGCGCGTGGAGCCATCCGCACCGTAAGTCACCGACACGAACCGCGGTGCAAGCGGCGCGAGGCGCTCGAGCGAGCGCCACAGTGTGGCCTCCATCGCCGCATCCCCCGGCGGGAAGAATTCGAACGACACGCCGATCGGCGCAACCGCGCGTGGCGCGCTCATGGCCGCTCCCCGGCCGCGCTCGCCGGCGCCTGCGCCGCGAGGCGCGCGACGGCCGCGAGCACGTGCTCGCCATCGGCCTCGACGGGGCTCAGGCGCTCGCACATCAGGCCCGCGGCGCCGAGCAGACGGCGCAGCCGGGCCAGTGGGTGCTCGACCACCCGCTCGCGCGTGCTCTCGAGCGCCTCGTAGGGCTCGAAGATCCACAACCGCCCACCCGGGGTGAGCACGCCCCGCGCATCATCGAGTAGCTGCGCGAGTGACTCGCCTCCGGAGCCCGGGTGATCGAGCAGAACCGCATCGAAGGACGGCCCGGCGCGTGCCAGGTCGGCCGCGTTCGGGCCGGCAGCGCTCGACGCCTGGAGAACGCGGCAGCGCAGGCCACGGCGCTCGGCGAAAGCGCGAGCACCCTGTGCCGCGCGCCGCGTGGGGGCGAGCGCGATGCACTCGCGGGCGCTATCCGCCATGCTCGCGAGCAGTTCCGGGTGCGCGACGCCGGCGATGAGCACGCTGCGTAACGGCTGGCTGACGCCCTCGGTGGTAACGAACGCCGCGAGCGCACGGCCGAGGCGCGACTCGGCGCCGCTCGTGTCAGCGGGTGTCGCGGCGGCGCGCGCGGCGCTGCGATCACGCTGCAGCTGCGGGTGGCGCCGATCGAGCTGGGCAAGGAGCCCGCGCACGAAGCCGGCGGGCTCCGCCGCGGTGGTGACGCCGTAGTGCACCCACTGGCCCTGACGCAGACGCTCGAGTAACCCCGCTTCGCAGAGGATCTTCAGGTGCCGCGAGATGCGCGGCTCGCTCTGGCGCAACGCCTGCGCGAGGTCGGAGACGCTGAGCGGCCCCTCGGCACACAGCGCAAGGAGCCGCAGCCGGCTTGGCTCACCGCTCGCGCGTAGCCATCTCAGGAGCATCGAAGGGGCCGCCGCCGACATATCAAGAATTCTACAACTATTTATTTGTCCGCGGCGGTTTTTCGCCCGGCAGCCGAGGACTCACCGCCGCGGCCCGGACGGGGCACTGCTCCTGGCACTGCTCCCTGCCATTTCCGCTATGCGCCGCCCCTTTTTCGTGCCAGGGCAGGCATGAAGTTCGTCTATTGGATCATTAAAGAGACAATTGACCGGCGGTCATCGATAGGGCGCGGGTACGCTAGCGGATCGCAGGCTAGTGGATCGCAGGCGAGCCACCCGGAGGCGCCTCGCTGAAGAGCACCTCCACATCGATGGGATCGAACCGGTACGGCCGGTGGCAGAACTCGCACGTCACCGTGACCGCCCCCTGCTCCCGCAAAACGTCGCGTACCTCTTCGGGCCCGAGCGCCCGCAGCAGGGCGGCGACTCGCCCCTGGCTGCAGCGACATTCGAAGCGTACCGGCGTGCCGCGGAACAACCGCAGGTCCTGCCCCGGGAAGGTCCGCTCCAGCAGCTCCTCCACGCCCCCTTCGAGGAGGCGCTTCGACGTCACGCGTGCGATTCCCTGCTGTGCGAGCGTCCACGCCTCGTTCGTCTCCTCGGCCTCCGCGCTCGCCTCCGCGGGAAGCCTCTGCACCAGCATGCCCGCTCCTACGCCGGCGTGCGCCGCGAGCAGCACGCGCGTCGGCAGCTGCTCGGAGGAGGCGAAGTAGGCCTCGAGCGATTCCGAGAGTGAGCGGCCCGAGAGGGGTACCACGCCCTGGTAGCGCAGGCTCGCCTCCTCGGCCTCCACAGTCACGG
>DATIZW010000325.1:0-4221 GCA_035516875.1 Steroidobacteraceae bacterium | reverse complement strand
CTCACCGGCTGGATGTACTGGTACTTCTGGGTGATCGTGGTGGCGCTCGAAGCCGTCGCCGGCGCGAAGATCCTCGGGACCTGGTGGCCTTCGCTTGCTGCCTGGCAATACACGCTCGGGCTCGTCAGCCTCTTCACCGTGGTCAATCTGCTATCGGTTCGCTCGTACGGCGAAGCGGAGTTCTGGTTCGCCTCGATCAAGGTCGCGGCGATCGTCGCCTTCCTGTGCGCAGGCACCGCGTTCGCATTCGGTATATGGCCGGGAGGGCACGGCGGCATCTCCGAGCTCACGGCGCACGGCGGCTTCATGCCGAATGGCATCGTGCCGGTATTGACCGGTGCCGTCGCTGCCACCGGCTTTTACTTCGGCGCGGAGATCGTAACCATCGCGGCCGCAGAGTCGGCCGAGCCCGAGCGCGCCGTGGCGGAGACCACGCAGTCGGTGATCTGGCGCGTGCTGGTCTTCTACATCGGCTCGATCTTTCTCGTCGTAGCGATCGTGCCGTGGAACGACGGCGCACGTATGGCGCGCCCGTACGTCAGCGTCATGGAGGCACTGCAGATCCCGGCTGCGGCGACGGTAATGAGCCTCGTCATACTGACCGCGGTACTGTCGGCGCTCAATTCGGGACTGTTCGCTTCCTCGCGCATGCTCATGGCGCTCGCGCGCCGCGGCGATGCCCCCGCGGCTTTCGCCCGGCTCGATGCCCGCGGCGTGCCGGTGGCGGCGATCCTCGCGAGCACCGCCTTCGGCTACGTGACCGTGGTGATGAGCTACGTCTCCCCCGACCGCGTGTTCGCCTTCCTCGTCAACTCCTACGGCACCGTCGCGATCTTCGTCTACCTGCTGATCGCCATCGCCGAACTGCGGTTGCGCCGGCGGCTCGAGCGGGAATCGCCGGCGCGGCTGCGGGTGCGCATGTGGGGATACCCCTGGCTCACGCGCTTCACGATCATCGCCATGCTGGCGGTCGTGGCCGCCATGGGGGTCATCCCGGCGCAACGCGTGGCGCTCGCCTTCGGGCTGGTGAGCGTCGCGGTACTGCTCATCGCCCACGCGCTGCGCCGCAGGCTGTACGTCCGCACCGACGCCACCCCATGAGTGGGCCAGCAACTCGCCGCCAGCCACCCGCCGCAGCGCGCCTGCCGGCGCCCCGCGCCCGGGCGAGGACGCCACTGGCAGCTTGGAGGCTTTGTTAAGATCGTCCGTCCACCGCGAGCGTGCATTCCGATGACCACCGAACCCTACCTCCTCACCCCCGGTCCCCTGACGACGTCGCTGCGCACCCGACAGGCGATGTTGCACGACTGGGGCTCGTGGGACGTCGATTTCAACAGCATCACCGGCCGCATCCGCGAGCGGCTGCTCGACATCGTGTCGGGCAGCGCCACGCACGAATGCGTCCCGATGCAGGGCAGCGGCACGTTCTCGGTCGAGGCAGCGATCGGCACGCTGGTAGCGCGCAGCAGCGGACACGTGCTGGTTCCGCAGAACGGCGCCTATTGCCAGCGCATCGCCCGTATCTGCCGCGTGCTCGGCCGCAGGCTCACCACGCTCGACTACGCAGAGAACACCCAGATCTGCGCCGCCGACATCGAGCGCACGCTCGCCGCCGATCCCTCGATCACGCACGTGGCGCTGGTGCATTGCGAGACCAGCACCGGAATCCTCAACCCGCTCGATGCGATCGCCCAGGTCGTGGCCCGCCACGGCAAGGGCCTGATCGTGGATGCGATGAGCTCCTTCGGCGCGCTCGAGATCGACGCGCGCCGCACGCCGTTCGACGCGCTGGTAGCCGCCTCGGGGAAATGCCTCGAAGGGCCGCCCGGAATGGGCTTCGTCATCGTGCGCCGCGCGGTGCTCGAGCGCAGCGAAGGCAACAGTCATTCGCTGGCGATGGACCTCCACGACCAGTGGGTCTACATGCAGAAGACCACGCAGTGGCGTTACACGCCGCCGACCCACGTCGTGGCGGCCTTCGATTCCGCCATCGCCCAGTACCTCGAGGAAGGTGGACTCGCCGCGCGCGGCGCGCGCTACGCGCGCAACTGCCGCACGCTGATCGAGGGGATGGCGCGGCTCGGGCTGCGCAGCTTCCTGCCCGCGGCGATCCAGGCGCCGATCATCGTCACCTTCCACGCCCCCGACAGCCCGCGCTACGACTTCAAGAGCTTCTACAACGCGGTCAAGGCGCGCGGCTACATCCTCTACCCGGGCAAGCTCACGACGCTCGAGACGTTCCGCGTCGGCTGCATGGGCCAGCTCGGCGAGCGTGGTATCGGCGGCGCAGTCGAGGCGGTCGGCGAGGTGCTGGCCGAAATGCGCGCCGCCGCCTGAAGATGAGGTGAGACCCCCATGAGCCGCATCGAAGTCAACGGCCGCAGCTATCGCCTGCCCGAGCGCCCCTCGGTAGTGGTGTGCGTCGACGGTTGCGAGCCGGACTACATCGCCCAGGCGATCGCCGCCGGCGAGATGCCGTGGATGAAGCGGGTGCTGGCGCAGGGCACGGCGGTGATCGCCGACTGTGTCATTCCGAGCTTCACCAACCCGAACAATCTGTCGATCGTCACCGGAGTGCCACCGGCCGTTCACGGGATCTGCGGAAACTATCTGTATGACACCGAGAGCGGCGCCGAGGTGATGATGAATGACCCGAAGTGGCTGCGGGCCCCGACGCTGCTCGCCGCGCTCGCCGAGGCCGGCTGCAAGGTGGCAGTGGTCACCGCGAAAGACAAGTTGCGCAAGCTTCTCGGCCACCGCCTGCGCGGCGTGTGCTTCTCCGCGGAGAAGGCAGACGAGGCGACGCTCGGTGAGCACGGCATCGACGCGGTGCTCGCGCTCGTCGGCCTGCCGGTTCCGAGCGTGTACAGCGCCGCGCTCTCGGAGTTCGTCTTCGCCGCCGGGGTGAAGCTGATGCAGGCACGGGCACCCGACGTCATGTATCTCTCCACCACCGACTACGTGCAGCACAAGCACGCACCGGGCTCAGCCGAAGCCAACGCGTTCTACCGCATGATGGACCGCTACCTGGCGGCACTCGAGGACGCCGGGTGCGTGATTGCCGTCACGGCCGATCACGGCATGAACGCCAAGACGCGACTCGACGCGAGCCCGAACGTCATCTACCTCCAGGACCTGCTCGATGACTGGCTGGGTAAGTCCCGCACGCGCGTGATCCTGCCGATCACCGACCCTTACGTGGTTCACCACGGCGCGCTCGGCTCGTACGCCACGGTCTACCTGCCCGCCGACGTCGCCGCCGTGGGTCTCGCACCGCGCCTCGCGGCGCTGCGTGGGATCGAGACGGTGCTGACGCGCGCCGACGCCGCGCGCGCCTTCGAGCTCCCCGCCGATCGCATCGGCGACCTGGTGGTGCTCGGCGAGCGCAGTGTGGTCATCGGCGGCGCCGCCGCCAAGCACGATCTCTCGGGGCTCGATGCGCCGCTGCGTTCGCACGGCGGCCTCTCGGAGCAGCAGGTGCCGCTGGTGATGAATCGCCGCATCGCGAATCTCGATGGCAACCACCGCTGGCGCAACTTCGATGCCTTCGATTGGGTGCTGAATCATGCCGCCTAGCGCTCCGGGGCGTCCTGCTGCCGGCGGCGCCAGCGACGCCGTGCGGCACGAGACGCTGCGCATCGGCGGCGCGCGCATTGCCACCGAGCACTCGAGCGAGGTCTTCAACCCCTACAGCCGCGCGCTCATCGGCACGGTCGCCAGAGCCTCGGTGGCCGACGTGCGTCGGGCCATCGCCCTCGCGCGGGCGTTCCGCCCGCGCCTCACGCGCTATGAGCGCTATCGCATCTGCTACCGGACCGCGGAAATACTGCGCGCGCGTACCGAGGCGTTCGCCAACCTGATCACCGCCGAGAGCGGCTTGTGCAAGAAGGATTCGCTCTACGAGGTGGGCCGCGCCTGCGACGTGTTCCTGTTTGCCGGCAACGCGGCGCTGCAGGATGACGGGCAGATCTTCTCCTGCGATCTGACGGCGCACGGCAAGCGCCGCAAGGTGTACACGCTGCGTGAGCCGCTGCTCGGGGTGATCGGCGCCATCACCCCCTTCAACCACCCGCTCAACCAGGTCGCGCACAAGGTCGCGCCCTCGATCGCCAGCAACAATCGCATGGTGCTCAAGCCCTCGGAGAAGACGCCGCTCAGCGCGCTCGAGCTCGCGGACATTCTCTACGAGGCCGGGCTGCCGCCGGAGATGTTCAGCGTGCT
>DATIZW010000324.1:0-4094 GCA_035516875.1 Steroidobacteraceae bacterium | reverse complement strand
CGAGGCCTCGGCTCCGAGCGTACTCATGCTGCTCGGTGGCGAGCCGGTCGGTCAGCGTTTCATCGAGTGGAACTTCGTCTCATCCTCGAAGGAACGTATTGAGCAGGCCAAAGCCGATTGGCGTGCCGGGCGGATGAAACTACCCGATGCCGACAACCAAGAGTTCATCCCACTGCCGCCGGATTCACACCCGAGCGCGGGGGCAATGTCCTGAGCCGTGCCGCTCGAGGGCGGTGCTCACGAGGACGCCGGGGCTGCCGCGAGGAATCTCCTCAGACTCGCAAGGTATGCCGGGAAACTGCTGATATCGTTGTGGGTGGCAGCGCCAATCATGACGACATGGCGGATGTTCTGCGGGATGGCAGCGATCAGTGCGTCCGATCGCGCCCGCAGGACCACCTCGTCGTCCTCGGCCACCACCGCGAGGACCGGAACCCGCACCATGCCGATTCGAGCGAGCGAGTCGTACCGATCCCTGAGGAGCCGCCGAACCGGCAGCCAGAAGAAGTGGTCCGCAGCGACGTTTGCGATGCTGTCGTACGGCGTGATGAGGACCAATCGCTCGAGGGGGCGGCGCGTTGCGAGCGCCGTCGCCACGCCGCTTCCGAGGCTTCGTCCCAGCACCGCGATGCGATCATGGTGTGCACTGACCCAATCGTAGATCGACTCGGCATCCGCGATCAGCGCAGCCTCCGAGGGGGAACCGGTGCTTCCTCCGTAGCCACGGTAATTCACCAGATAGACCGCGCGATCGGGAAACGCCGCAGCGAAATCCGCAAGATTCGCACTGACGTCCTCAGCATTGCCGCCGAAGTAGATGACGGCTGCCCGTTGCTCCCGGTGGAGCTCCCAGACCTTGAGGGTTGCATTCCCGCACTTCAGCCGCAACACGCCTGCTCCCGGTCGGGCGCTCTCCGCGGTCCGCAGATACAGCAGCCGGTCCTGCAGCAGATAGAGAAGTGCACAGAGCGCTGCATAGGTGAGAACCGCGAGCGCCGCAGCATAAAGAACAGCCTTCATGAAGGAATTGTCGCGCATACAGGTTGGCAGCGACCGTCTCCTGCCAGGCGCGAGCTGCGTGGTCGAAAATAGCCCGCGCCGGCCCCGTAGCTTACGATCTGAAACCGGAGGGGGTTCACGATGTATCGACGGGTGCTGCTGTGCTACGACGGGAGCCGCGAAAGCCGCGATGCGTTGCGGCAGGGCGGCGAGCTGGTCGCAACCTTGCGAGCCGAAACGCACGTTCTGCTCGTCTCCAACGTGACTCACCGCGCGGCTGCCCAGGGCGTGACCGTTGAGTCTCAGCTGCAGGCCGAACGATCGAGCTGCGACGCCATTTTGCAGGAGGGCCTGGCCTGGTTGCGCGAGCGCGGCGTGACGGCGACTCCGCACGTCGTGCTGGGATCGCCGATCGAGGTCATACCGCGTATCGCCCGCGAGCTCGAGGCCGATCTGGTCGTGGTGGGCCATGTCGCGCGAACGCGCCTGGCCCGCTGGTGGGTGGGTCCGGAAAATACGTCTCTGCTGGACCGCGTGCGTTGCAGCGTACTGGTGACGGTCGCGTAGTGATCCATGACGACTGATGTGGACTCGTTCATGGCGACCATGGTCGCGCACTCGCGGCTGCCGATCGCGAGCGCAGTCGCACTCGTCAGCGAGCACTACGACCTCGAGACGCGCGCCGTGCGCCTCACCGGTGAGCGCGATGAGAACTTCAAGTTAACCGCCGCAGACGGCAGCGCATACGTACTGAAGATCGCGAACGCGGCGGAGGAGCAGGCGGTCGGCGGTCTGCTCACCGCGGCCCTGCAGCATGTGGAGCGGACCGATCCCACCTTCCCCTGTCCGCGCGTGGTGCCTGAGCGCGGCGGAGGCACCTGCGTCTGCTTCCTCGATGCAAGCGGTGTGCAGCGGACCGCGCGTCTCCTGACCTACCTGCCGGGAGAGCTGCTCGGCGCGACCAGACGGTCGCGAGAGCAACGCGCCGCCTGCGGACGCATCGCCGGGCGTCTGAGCAACGCGCTGCGCTCTTTCGCGCACCCGGCGGCGCGGCGTGCACTCATCTGGGACGTGCGCCACGCGGCGCAGGTGCGCGTACTCCTGGCCGAGCTCCCCGACTGCGCGTACCGGGAAGCTGCCGATGAAGTGTTGGGCTGCGTGGTACCGCTCATCGAGTCGCGCTTTTCGCGACTGCGCCACCAGGTCGTGCATAACGATCTGAACCCGCGCAACATCCTGGTGGATCCTACCGATGAGGCACACGTGACGGGAATCATCGATTTCGGTGACCTGACTCATACCGCGCTGCTGGCCGATGTGGCTGTGGCTGCAGCCGACCTGCTGCCGCAGGACTGCACCCCGGGCCGTTGCGCGCGCGAGGCGATCCGCGATGTCGCAACTGCGTACCATGAGCGTGCGCCGCTGTTGCGGGAGGAACTCGCCATGCTCGCTGCGCTGGTGGCGGCACGGCTGGTTGCAAACGTGGTAGTGCCGGAGTGGCACATGCACCACAACCCCGCCGGCGGGCACTACGCGGCGCTCGATGCGGATTTCATCCGTCTGCGGCTCGAGATCGCCAGGGAATTGCTGCTCGAGGAGATCAGACTGTGACTGCTGCACAAGAGAGCTCTGCGACGATCATGGCGCGACGCGCGCGCCTCCTCGCCCCCACCTACCGGCTCTTCTACGAGCAGCCGCTGCAGCTCGTGCGCGCCGAAGGCGTATGGATGTATGACGAGCACGGGCGCGCTTATCTCGACGCCTACAACAATGTTCCCGTCGTGGGCCACTGTCACCCGCAGGTGGTCGAAGCGCTGACACGCCAGGCGCGTACGCTCAACACCCACACCCGCTACCTGGCTGAGCAGCCGCTGCAGCTCGCCGCCGAGCTGCTGGCGACGATGCCGCAGGAGCTCGACAACGTAATATTCACGTGTACCGGCAGTGAGGCGAATGACCTCGCCGCAAGGGTGAGCAAGGTCGTGACGGGCGGCACCGGGTTCATCGTCACCGATTTCGCCTACCACGGGGCGACCGATGTCACCGCGGGCATGTCGCCCGAAGATGGCGGACCGCCCGGGCCCGGTGTGTATGCCGTGCCCTCACCCCTCGCCGCCGGCGGAGCGGCGGCATTCGGCGAGCACGTCCGCCAATGCATCGACCGCATGCAGTCCGATGGGCTGCGCCTCGCGGCCCTGCTGGTGGACACGATCTTCGCCAGCGACGGCGTGGTTGCGGATCCGCCGGGGTTTCTCGCCGAGGCCGTGCGTCAGGTGCACGCAGCGGGTGGATTGTTTATCGCCGACGAGGTACAGCCGGGTTTCGGGCGGGTGGGCGAGGCGATGTGGAATTTTGCGCGTCACGGTGTCGTTCCCGACATGGTGACGATGGGCAAGCCCATGGGTAACGGACATCCCGTCGCCGCCGTGGCGGCACGCTCTGGACTGTTCGCCGAGTTCTCGAGGCGCAGACGCTATTTCAATACCTACGGCGGCAACAGCGTTTCGTGCGCGGTAGCGCTCGCAGTGCTCGATGTCATCCGCGCCGAGAAGCTCCTCGAGAATGCGCGCCGCACCGGGGAGTACCTGCAGCGCGGCCTGCGCGCGCTCGCGCAACGCACCAGCGCGATCCGCGACGTCCGCGGCGCCGGTCTCTTCATCGGTGTGGAGCTGGGGACAAATCCGGCGAGCGGACTGAGTGGAGGGGCGGAGACGGCCCGCGTCGTGAATGGCATGCGCCGGCTCGGGGTGCTGCTCGGTGCCACGGGGCGCAACAGTGACGTGCTGAAGATTCGCCCGCCGCTCACCTTCGAGCCGCAGCACGCGGAGCTGCTGCTCGAGGCACTCGAGCGGACGCTGCATACCAAGTCCTGACCACGACGCTCAAAGGGATTGCGCAGGATTGCCGACCCAGGGTGGTTACGCTTGTACGCTATCGCCGCCATTCCGCTTCTCATCTGGATATACCTCCTGATCGGGCGCGGGGCGTTCTGGCGCGTCGCGGCGCGCTCGCCGCCGCGGCACCCGGCGGGCGGTGGCAGGCATGTGATTGTCATCATGCCGGCACGGAACGAGGCTCAGGTGATCGGGACCGCG
>DATIZW010000323.1:0-4820 GCA_035516875.1 Steroidobacteraceae bacterium | reverse complement strand
TGTTGACGGAAACGTGGGTCGATCAATGGACACCCTGAGCCACACACGGGGCGGACGCTGGCGCGCCATCCTGCGCCGCACGCTCTTTTTCGGGCTCACCTTGGTGACCGCCGGGGGCGCCACCGCGCTGCTGCTCGATGTACTCGAGGCGAACGGGCTGAGTGCCATCGAGGTCGTCGGTCTCGTGTTGTTCTTTGCGCTCTTCAGCTGGATCGCCGGGTCCTTGTGGACCGCCATCGCCGGATTCTTCGTGCGGCTCATGGGGCACGACCGCGCCGGGATCGATCCGCGTCCACTCGCCGGGCGGCCGCTGCTGACGCGCACGGCCATCGCGATGCCGATCTACAACGAGGATCCCGCCCGCGTTGCCGTGGGGCTCGAGGCGATCTGGACTTCGCTCAAGCGCGAGGAGCAACAGGGCGCGTTCGATCTGTTCATACTCTCCGACACCAGTGATGCCGCCATCGCCCTCGAGGAGCAGACGATGTGGCAGGCGTTCGTCGCCCGTCACGCGGCCGTGGGACGCATCTTCTATCGCCGCCGCCTGGACCGCAGCGAGCGTAAGGCGGGCAACATTGCCGACTTCGTCCGTCGTTGGGGAAAGAACTACGAATGCATGGTCATCCTCGACGCCGACAGCATCATGTCGGGTGAGGCGCTGGTGACCCTCGCACGAGTCATGGAGGCCCATCCGGAGATCGGCATCCTGCAGTCGCTGCCGCTTGCGGTCGGGCGCGAGACACTCTTCGGCCGCCTCATCCAGTTCGGCTCGCGGCTGCAGAGCCCCATGCTCTCGAGCGGACTCGCCTTCTGGCAGCTCGGGGAGAGCAACTACTGGGGTCACAACGCCATCGTGCGCGTGCAGCCGTTCGCGCGTTACTGTGCGCTGCCGCGCCTGCCGGGCAAGCCGCCGCTCGGCGGAGAGATCCTCAGTCACGACTTCGTGGAAGCCGCCTTCATGCGCCGCGGCGGCTACGAGGTGCGCCAGCTTCCCGATCTCAGCGGCAGCTGGGAAGAGGTCCCGGCCAACGTCATCGACTACGCGGCCCGCGACCGCCGCTGGACCCAGGGCAACCTGCAGCACTCGCGCGTCCTGGGATTTTCCGGACTCCATCCCTTGAGCCGGGTCCACCTGCTGACGGGCATCGTCTCCTACGTGAGCTCACCGATGTGGCTGGCGCTGCTGCTGCTGAGCTCGGTGCTGAGCGCCATCGAGGCGTCGCGCCGGGTGGAGTACTTTCTGCCCGGATTCCGCAGCCTCTATCCCCACTGGCCGCAGATCCGCGCCGGAGAGACCGCCGTACTGTTGGGGCTGACGCTCGCCGTGCTGCTGTTGCCGAAGATCCTCGGCGTGATCCTCGCGGTGCGCGATCGCGTGCTGCGCTGGCAATTCGGCGGCGTGCGGCGGCTGTGCGAGAGCGTGCTGGTCGAGCAGCTCTTCAGCATGCTGCTCGCCCCCTCGATGATGATGTTCCATTCGACCTTCGTGGTGCAGACACTGCTCGGACATTCCGTGTCGTGGAACGCACAGTCGCGCACCGATCGGGGCGTCACCTTCCGTGAGGCCTTCCGCCGACAGAAGTGGCACCTGCTGCTCGGACTCGTCTGGGGCGGCGTCATGCTGCGCCTGGCGCCGCAGTTCTTCTGGTGGCTGACGCCGGTGCTCATCGGCCTCGTGTTCGGAATTCCCCTCACCGTGTGGACCAGCCGCGTCGAGGCCGGGAAGCGCGCACGCCGCTGGGGACTGCTGCTGACCCCCGAGGAGACGGCGCCGCCCCGTGAGCTCCAGGGTCTGAACGGTGCACCGCTCCCCCCGATCGCGATACCCGCGCCCGTGGAGGCACCCGGCGCCGGGGAAGCGATCCCCGCGGTGGAGGGCGTGGAGGCGCCGATCACTGCGGTCGCGGCTGCATCGCGCGCCCGGCCGGCGTACTACGCACCGCAGCAGAAGTCCGGCTGAACCACAGAAGGAGATCGAAGATGAAGCGCACTTTCGGATCGGTGCTGGGTGCGGTGCTGCTGCTTGCGGCCGCCGTGATCCGCGCCGATGACTATAGCGATGCCGTAGAGCTCTTCAAGAACGCTGGCGAAAGTCGCGGCTTCTTTCAGAGCTGCTATGGCTACGCAATATTTCCCGGCATCGGTAAGGGGGGCTTCGTGGTGGGCGGCGCCCACGGCAACGGACGTGTGTTCGTCCATGGCCGCTATGTCGGCGACACCTCGATGACGCAGCTCAGCGTCGGTTTCCAGGCGGGCGGCCAGGCCTACAGCCAGATCATCTTCTTCCAGGATAAGCGCGCGTTCGATGAGTTCGCCAAGGGTGACTTTGAGTTCGGTGCCGACGTCAACGCGGTGGCCATCACCGCCGCGGCGGGAGGGTCCGTGGGCACCACCGGCGCGAGCGCCGGCGCGAGCGGCGGCATGAAGGACGCGACGACCGCCGGCAAGTACTACAAGGGCATGGCGGTGTTCACGATCGTCAAGGGCGGCGCCATGTACCAGGCGACGGTCGCGGGTCAGAAGTTTTCCTATACACCCAAGGCCTGAGCCGTCGCCTGGCGCGTCAGCCGCCGGGCCGCGTCAGCCGTCGGGCCGCGTCAGACGCGTCAGCCGCCGGGCGCGGCGGCGCGCTCGAGGAGCGGGACCACGGCGGCCAGGTTGGCCGCGAGCGTTGTGTCGAGCCCGTGGCGTTCGACGATGTAGCGCGGGTCATTGTAAGCGATCCAGGTGGCCCCGTCGGCGTCCTCCCAGACGAGCGCCTTGAGCGGCAGGTCGATCCCCGCGGTCGGTGCGCGCTGCATGAGCGGCGTCCCGGCCTTCGGATTGCCGAAGATCAGCATGCGCTCGGCGTGCAGCTCGAGGCCGGCGCGCGCGGCATCGCCGCTGAAGTCGATGCGCGCAAAGATCATGATGCCGCGCTCGCTGAGGAGCGCTTCGAGACGCTCGAGGGTGCGCTCGACGGGATGGCTCGAGGCGATGCGGGTCAGCCCCGCGACGCTGGTGCTCATGGAACAACCTCCCTGCAGGCGACCGCGAGTCGCGAGCATACACTGTAGCCCGGATCCTACAGGCGTTTCAGTCGCTGCCCGGATCCCAGGCTCCCGGGGCCGAGCGTACACATGGCGCCACATTCGGCGTCGCGCTGACCATGCTTTGCCGGGAGGGACCCCATGCTTCACTACGCAGTCGTTTTTCTCATCATCGCGATCATCGACGCGGTGCGGGGATTCGGTGGACTCGCTGCCGGAGCCGCCGGGATCGCCAACATCACTTCCCTCGCCGGGCGCTCGAGCGTTTAGGGGGCGATCATGGGTACTCCCTTCAACGATCAGTGGGTGCTGCTGCGCTCATCACGCCGGCGCCGCTCCGAGCGGGCGCCATCGCACCCGCACCGGCATCTCGAGCCGGCACCGACCATCGCCCCGGGTACGCAGGACGAGCGTCCGACGCCGCCCGCCGGCATCCGCCGCCGAGCCCGCCGCACACGCTGGATCGATCGCGACACCTGACCCGATGCTGAGGCCCCTGGCCTACGGATGCAGGTCGCGGAGCCTCCCGCCGACGGCGGCGGACACGCTGGCAATGAAGGCGCCGATCAGCATCGACAGCGCCGTGGTGATGGAGGTGCGGGCCGCATCCCGGCGATCGAGTTCGCTCGCCTGCCAGACGACAAGCGATCGAGCGCCGTCGTAAGGCAGCGCATCCTCGTTGCCGTTGTTGGTGACCCCGGCCGGTGCGGCGACGAGCGGCGCAGGTGCTGCGCTGTAGGGCTCGACGATGCCCGGGGTCGCAGGGCCTTCGGGAAGAACCAGGTCGCTGCGCGGGGTCACCTCGACCGCGGGCGCCGGCGTCGCTTCGACCACGGGCGCCCGGGAGCCGGCGGAGCGCACCGGCGTGGCAGTCGAGGCTGCGGCATCCCACGAGCCAACCGACAGTTCCGTGCGCGGCATCCTCACCGGGCCTGGCGCGCCAACATGCACGCTGCCACTCAGAAGCCCGGCGGCCGACGAGACCACCCCTGTAGCCAGGACGAGCGTCGCCACGCACCAGGTGGTGAAGCCGTGAGCCGTGTCGCGGAAGAAGACCTCGTGCGTATGCGTGCCGACCCACCGAGTGCGCAGCCGCCCCGTGATGTAACCGCCGAGGCACGCCGAGACCCACTGCGTGGCGATCAACGCCACGGCTGAAGCGGAGCTCGGACGGGGGGATGCGGCTGAGAGCGTCGCCAGATCAACACCACTCACCAGCGCAAACAGCAACAGCGAGATCGCCGCGACTACGGCACTGCCAGCGAGTATTGCACCCCAGCATACCGCGCACGTGCCGACCGCAGGCGCCGCCGTGATCGCAGGACCTGGCATTGCTTGCATCGTCGGCTGGCTCAGTGATGGGTGCACATCGCCAGAAGCAGGATGATGGGGATCGGTACCCCGAGAAGCCATAAGAGAATTGCACGGCCCATGACGAATCCCTTCACGAAGTCCCTGTCTGCACACGTGCCGAGGACGCCACGTATGCGTGACGCACATTGGGGCGCGGCTGATGGCATCGCCAGCGGCGGCGCGCCTGTGTCAGGGTCAGCGCATCCCTACACCTGAAAAACACGCCCGCGCAGCCCAACCGTGGCCGCCGCAGCGGCCGCAGTTCGCCCTTGGTAATATGGCCTCGGGGGGATCCACGGGGGTGCTCGTGCGATGAATGAGCAGGCCGCGACGATCAGTCACGCGAAGGACACGCTCCTCGATCTTGCCATTCGTTTCGGTCCACGCCTGTTCACGGCGGTGCTGATCCTCATCGTCGGGCTGGCGGTGAGCCGCGGG
>DATIZW010000322.1:0-5594 GCA_035516875.1 Steroidobacteraceae bacterium | reverse complement strand
TATTCACTGGTACGTGGCGAACCGCTCGATGCGCGAGCGCTTCTTCTACGACGCCGACGGCGAGCTGCTGATCGTGCCGCAGCTCGGCGGACTGCGCCTGCTCACCGAGCTCGGCTGCCTCGAGGTGCAGCCGCTCGAGATCGCGGTGATTCCACGCGGGCTGCGCTTTCGTGTCGAGCTGACCGAGCGTCGCGCGCGCGGCTACGTGTGCGAGAACTTCGGCGCCCCTTTCCGCCTGCCCGATCTCGGCCCGATCGGTGCCAACGGTCTCGCCAACCCACGCGACTTTCAGACGCCGCACGCCTGGTACGAGGATCGCGAAGGCGACTTCGAGCTGGTGGCGAAGTTCGCCGGCAAGCTATGGTCGGCGCGCATCGACCACTCGCCGCTCGATGTGGTGGCCTGGCATGGCAACAACGCCCCCTACCGCTACGACCTGCGGCGCTTCAACACCATTGGCTCGGTGAGCTACGACCATCCGGATCCCTCGATCTTTCTCGTGCTGCAGTCGCTGAGCGACACCCCCGGGGTCGACGCGATCGACTTCGTCATCTTTCCGCCGCGCTGGCTGGTGATGCGCGATACCTTCCGTCCGCCCTGGTTCCACCGCAACGTGGCGAGCGAATTCATGGGGCTGATCCAGGGTGTCTACGACGCCAAGGCGGAGGGCTTCGTCCCGGGCGGCGCCTCGCTCCACAACTGCATGAGCGGCCACGGCCCGGATGCGGCAACCTGGGCGAAGGCGACGCGCGCCGATACCTCGAAGCCGGTGCGGCTCACCGACACCATGGCCATGATGTTCGAGACGCGCGCCGTCATCCGGCCGACGCGCTTCGCGCTCGAGACGCCGCTCCTGCAGAGTGACTATCCCGCCGTGTGGCGCGAGCTGCGCAGGCATTTTGTCGCTCCGCCCGCGCAGAGCGGCGCCGCGGCGGCTGCGCCACGCGCGCCAGGTGCCGCCGCGCGGGCAGTCCCCGCGCCGAGCAGACGCCCCGCACCTTCCGTGCGCGGCAAGCGCGCCCCGCCGCGGGCGCGCCGATGAGCGCGCTCAACGCCACGCACGACCCGGCGCTGCGCAGCTGGGTGAGCTCCGCCGATGTGCCCGGCAGCGACTACCCGCTGCAGAACCTGCCGTTCGCGGCGTTTCGCCGTAGCGGCAGCGGCGAGAGCTTCCGCGGCGGGGTGGCCATTGGCGATCAGGTGCTCGACCTCGGTGCGCTGCACACGCTCGGCGTGTTCGAGGGACCCGCGCGTGCCGCGCTCGCCGCCTGCACGCAGCCGGTCCTCAATGCCTTCATGGCGCTCGGTGCGGAGGCGAGCGGGGCGTTGCGCGCGGCGTTGTCGGCGGCGCTGCGGGCGGATGCGCCGCTCGCGGCGCGACTGCGATCGCTGCTCGTTCCGCAAGCCGCTGCCGAATATCGCGTCGCCGCCCACATCGGGGACTTCACCGACTTCTATGCCTCGATATATCACGCGAGTGCCGTCGGGCGGCTGTTTCGCCCCGACAATCCGCTGCTGCCGAACTACAAGTGGGTGCCGATCGCCTATCACGGCCGCGCCTCCTCGGTGCGGGTCGGCGGCGAGTTTCACCGGCCGCGCGGGCAGGTGATGCCGCCGGGCGCGGCGGCGCCGCAGCTCGTGCCCACGCGTCGGCTCGACTACGAGCTCGAGGTCGGCGTGTTCGTCGGGGCGGGCAATGCGCTCGGCGCGAGTGTGCCGCTCGCCCAGGCGGAGCGGCACGTGTTTGGGCTGTGCCTGCTGAACGACTGGTCGGCGCGCGACGTGCAGGCGTGGGAATACCAGCCGCTCGGGCCCTTTCTCGCCAAGAACTTCGCCACCACGGTCTCGCCGTGGGTGGTGACACTCGAGGCGCTCGCACCGTTTCGCGTGCCCTGGGCGCGTCCGCCCGCCGAGCCCGCCCCGCTCGCCTATCTCGACGATGAGGCAATGCGCGCCGCCGGCGGCATCGACATTCAACTCGAGGCGTGGCTCGAGACCGCCGCCATGCGCGCGCACGGCCTGCCGGCGCAGCGCCTCTCGCACAGCTCGTTCCGCGACTCCTGGTGGACGGTGGCACAGATGCTCGCCCATCACACGGTGAACGGTTGCAACCTCGAGCCGGGCGATCTCCTCGGCAGCGGTACGCAGTCGGGCGCGGCGCCCGCGGCGGCCGGGTCGCTCCTCGAGCTCACCGCCGGCGGCAAGCAGCCGCTGGCGCTCGAGGGCGGCGAGTCGCGCACTTTTCTCGAGGATGGCGACCGGGTGATCCTGCGCGGCTGGTGCGAGCGCGAAGGCTTCCGGCGCATCGGTTTCGGCGAGGCCGCCGCCACCGTGGCGCCGGCCGTGCCGCTCTGACGGCGCAGTGCCGCGGCACCCTTGCTAGGATCCGCGCGGTGAAGACCTACCGCTACTACGACTTCATTCTCGGCGCCTACGTGTGCGTGCTGCTGTGCGCGAATCTCATCGGGCCGGCGAAGGTCTCGACCGTCACGCTGCCGCTGCTCGGGCCGCGTCCATTTCTCGCCGGCGTGCTGTTCTTCCCGATCTCCTACCTGTTCGGCGACATCCTCACCGAGGTGTACGGCTACGCACGCGACCGGCGCGCGGTGTGGAGCGGGTTTGCCGCGCTCGCCTTCGCCGCCTTCATGTCGGCGGTGATCGTGCACCTGCCGCCGGCGGAGAAGTGGCGCTCCCACCAGGCGGCGGTGGAGGAGGTGTTCGGCAACACCCCGCGCATCGTCTGCGCCTCGGTCATCGCCTTCTGGTGCGGGTCGTTCGTCAACAGCTACGTGCTCGCCAAGATGAAGATCTGGACCCGCGGGCGCTGGCTGTGGACGCGCATCATCGGCTCGACGGTGTGCGGCGAGCTGGTCGATACCTGTCTTTTCTACAGCATCGCCTTCTTCGGCGTGTGGAGCAACGCCGATCTGCTCGCGCTCGGCACGATCCAGTATGTGCTGAAGTCGTTGTGGGAGGTGGTCGCCACGCCGTTCACCTACCGCATCGTCGCCTTTCTCAAGCGCGCCGAGCAGGAGGACTATTACGACCGCGATACCAACTTCACGCCGTTCTCGCTCGAGGCTTGAGGCCGTGCGCCGCCGGCGGTTGCGGCGGCGGTTGCGCGTGCGGCGCGCGGAAAAAAACGGGGGCGCAGTGCGCCGCGTCCCCGTCGATCAGCAGCAGTCGAATTACTTGCCGATCTGCTTGCTGACCTGGTTCTCCTGCTGGTTGAGCGCTTTCTGCTCGGTCTTGGTGATGTGGCCACCGTTGGTGCTGGCCATGCTGCGCTCTTCCTGGCGGATGGCGTGATCGTCGCTGTGCAGCTTGTGCGCCTGCGCCTTGGTGATCTGGCCGCTCTTCTCTTCGTTGGTGATGCGCTTGTTCTGATTGGCGAGGCGGCTGTTCACCTCGGTACGACGCGGATGGTCCTTCTGCCACTGCGTCTCGTCGGCGAGCGCACTGGTGGCAAGCCCGGCAAGCGCCGCCGTCGCGGCCGCGATGGTCAGAATATGACGCACGGATTTCAACATGACATCTCCTCCTGAAAACGAGTGGGTCGCTATTGAGCCGGAACCCCCGGCCACTGGGCGTTAACAACGTCGCAAGTTCAGGAGTGCTTACGTTTGTGACACAAAGTTAACGCTCAACGGAATGTGAACTGCGTCACACGTGCAACCTGCGGCGCCCCCGCCTGGCTGACAGGTCCGGAGATGGTGCGTGCATCCCGGCGCCGTCGGTCGATCATCGCCGGATTCCAACAACCCGGACGGCTCGCGATCGTGCGGCGAACGTGTCTCGCGTCGGTGCTGCTCAATACCCTCATCGCGCACGCCGACGAAGCGCGCGATGAGGCCTGGTGGACCGGACCGATGCTCGCGCCCAATGCGGCGACGCTGCCCGCCGGGCGCGCGCTCGTCGAGCCGTACCTGTTCGACGAGGTGACCGTCGGCCACTTCGATGCGAGCGGCGCGCGCCACAGCGCACCGCGGGAGCAGGATCTCGGCTCGCTCACCTATATCCTCTACGGCCTGACCGATCTGACGACCGTCGGCGTGCTGCCGCGCTTCGGCTACAACGTGCCGCCCGACGCGCCGAACAGCTCGAACGTCGGCATCGGTGATCTGACGCTGCAGGCGGCCTACGGGGTACTGCAGTACCACGATGGTCACTACACGCCTGCGGTGTCGCTGGTGGTGCAGGAGACGCTGCCGACGGGCCGCTACGACCGGCTCGAGCGCGCGAGCGACGGCCTCGGCGCGGGCGCCTACACCACAACGCTCGGCGTCTATTCCCAGGACTATTTCTGGATGCCCAACGGGCGGATCCTGCGCGCGCGCCTCGATGTGACGTATGCCTTCTCGTCGTCGACGAGCGTCCACGACCAGAGCGTATACGGCACGCCGTACGGGTTCAGCGGCCACGCGTACCCGGGAGACGTGTTCACCGTCGATGCGGCCGGGGAGTACAGCGTCACGCGCAACTGGGTGCTCGCGCTCGACGTGATCTATGAGCACGCCGACAGCACACGCGTCAGCGGCAGCGTACCGCCCGGCAGCGGCAGCGTACCGCCCGGCAGCGGCACCATGCCGCCCGGCAGCGGCTCGGCTGCGTCGTCCGCGTATCCGAGCGAAAGCGGCTCCTCGTACTCGCTTGGCTTCGCCCCCGCAATCGAATACAACTTCAGCAGCACGGTGGGCGTGCTCCTCGGCGTGCGCATCATCGAGATCGGCCGCAATACGGCGGCCACCATAACGCCCGCCATCGCGCTGAACATGGTGTTCTGAGCTGTCGCTTGCACGGCCCGGGATGGGGTTCTGCGGGAACGCGCAGCGCCGCCCCTGCGCTGAACGGCCGGTGAACGCCGTTCACTGCTTAGTCACTGATCTGCCTTTAAAAATGCCCTCCGCACCCCATGTCTTATGACAGCGTCAACGGCCGGATCAGTGACTCGTTTTGATGGCTATGAGCTTGAACGGCCAAGGTATGGGGGGGTCTAATTACTTAGCGTCGCGCGTTTCGCGCTTCCTGCGAGAGGCGGCGGCATGAGGAACGAGGTGAGCATCGTGAACAGAGCGCGGCATCTTGTGCGAACCGTCGGGGGCCTGCTGCTCGGCGTTGCGATAGCGGGTGCGCCGGCTTTGACTTATGCCCAGCACGGCGGCGGCGGCGGTGGCGGCGGCGGCCATTCCTCAGGCGGCGGCGGACACGTCGGCGGCATGGGTGGCGGCGGCTTCTCCGGGGGCCACGCCGTGGGCGGCGCGCATTTCAGTGGCGCGCCACACTTCGTCGCGGGGCCACATTACTTCGGCGGCGCCCACTACGTCGGCGGTCCGCGCTACGGCCCGGCGCACTACGTCACGGGGCCCCACTACGTAGCGCATACCGGATTCGTCGGCGGCCGCCCCGGCGCGCTTCCTCACGTCGGAGCGCCGACCGCGCCGGCGACGGCCTATTGGCACGGCGGGCACGCGTGGGCCGGCGGCTACTATCACGGCGTCTACTGGCCGCACTGCTGGTACTACCCGGGCTGGGCCTGGTATCTGCCGGTTCTGCCGATCGGCTACGCAACCTTCTGGTGGGGTGGCGTGCCGTAC
>DATIZW010000321.1:0-4267 GCA_035516875.1 Steroidobacteraceae bacterium | reverse complement strand
TGGGCTCAGCATCCTAGCCGACCCCTGCCTTTTGAGAAATGGATGCGCCGATCGGGATGCGGCGGGTGAAGTCGGGCCTAAGTTCCCGCCGTGCTTCAGGAAAGTGCGTTTGACGTGCGGCCGAGCGCGCCAGTAGAATGCGCGGCCTTTCACGACCCAGGCCCCAACGGCTCCCCTTGAGTGTATGTACGCGGTCATCGCCACGGGCGGTAAACAGTATCGGGTGACGAAGGACGGTGTGCTGCGCGTCGAGAAACTCGACGCGGAGCCAGGCACCACCGTCGAGTTCGCCGAGGTGCTGCTGGTCGGCGAGGGCGCCGACGTCAAGCTCGGCACGCCGACGCTCAAGGGCGGCAAGGTGCTGGCCACCGTCGTGCGCCACGGCCGGGGCGCGAAGGTATCGATCGTGAAGTTCAAGCGCCGCGCGCACTATCTGCGGCAGAAGAATCACCGTCAGATGTTCACCGAAGTGAAGGTCACGGAGATCAGCGCCGGCTGACGAGCGTGGCGGCATACGCAGGACATTGATCAGTCATGGCACATAAAAAGGCTGGCGGCAGTACCAAGAACGGCCGCGACTCTCACTCCAAGCGGCTCGGCGTGAAGCGCTTCGGCGGCGAGCACGTGCTCGCCGGGAACATCATCGTTCGTCAGCGCGGCACGCAGGTTCGAGCCGGCTCGAACGTCGGGGTGGGCACCGACCACACGCTGTTCGCCAAGGTGACCGGCAAAGTGCACTTTAAGAGGAAAGGCGAAGAGCAGCGCCTGTACGTGAGCGTGCTGCCCGAGAAGGCCTGAGCGCCCCGCCGAGTCGATGCTCAGACAGCCCCGGCCTCGCGCCGGGGTTTTTGCTTGTAGTGCCTGCCGCAGTAGAGTCGCATCATGAAGTTCGTCGACGAGGCGACCGCGCGGGTACAGGCTGGCAACGGCGGGCGCGGCAGCGCGAGTTTCCGCCGCGAGAAGTTCGTGCCGTTCGGCGGTCCCGACGGGGGCGATGGCGGGCGCGGCGGCAGTGTGTACCTGCGGGCCGCCGCCGGTCTCAACACGCTGGCCGACTTTCGTATCGCGCGCACTTTCAGGGCCGGGCACGGTGCGCCGGGGGGCGCGAACGACTGCGCCGGACGAGGCGGCGCGGACCTCTACATCCCGGTGCCGATCGGCACCGTGGTACGCGATGCGGACACGCAGGAGCAGCTCGGTGACCTCACGCGCGACGGCGAGGAGCTCCTCGTGGCCCGCGGTGGCAAGGGCGGCTGGGGCAATCAGCGCTTCAAGTCGAGCACCAACCGCGCACCGCGCCAGTTCGGCCCCGGGCTGCCGGGGGAGAAGCGCTCATTGGAATTCGAGCTGAAGGTAATCGCCGACGTCGGCCTGCTCGGACTGCCGAATGCCGGCAAGTCGACCCTGATTCGCGCTGTCTCCGCCGCGCGGCCAAAAGTGGCCGACTACCCCTTTACCACGCTCCACCCCAACCTCGGGGTCGTGTCCGTCGGCCCGCACCGCAGCTTCGTCATGGCGGACATCCCTGGGCTCATCGAGGGAGCGGCCGAGGGCGCGGGTTTAGGGGTGCGGTTCCTCAAGCACCTGCAGCGCACCCGGTTGCTGCTGCACCTTGTCGACATTGCGCCGCCCGACCCCGAGGCGGATCCGGTGCGGGATGCGCGCACCCTGGTAGCGGAGCTGAAGAAATTCAGCCGCGAGCTCGCGGCCAAGCCACGCTGGCTGGTGCTCAACAAGCGTGACTTGCTGCCACGGGCCGAGGCCGAGAAGCGCGCGAGCGCCATCGTGCGGCGGCTGCGCTGGCGCGGGCCGCACTACCTCATCTCGGGGGCGACCGGTGAGGGAACGAGAGAGCTGTGTGAGGCGGTTATGACGCTTTTGGAGGAGCGCGATCGCCGCCCGGTACGCGGGCGCGCATCATCTCCAGAAGGTGCTGCCGCCTCGCGGCGGGGCGCAACTTGAGAGGAGTCGGAATTACGGGAACGGGGATGCGAGTCTTTTCATTCACGCTCATTGCAAAGCCTCACTGCATTGCGCGGATGCGGGCGGCCAGGCGGCTCTTGTACCGCGCGGCCTTGTTACGGTGGATGATCTGCTTGCCGACCAGCGAATCGATGACGGGCATCGCGCTCTGGTAGCTGCTCTGGGCCGCTTCCTTGTTGCCACCGGTGATGGCTGCGGTCACGTTGCGCACGGCGGTGCGCATCCGAGAGCGCAGCGCGACATTGCGGGCGCGATGCTTCTCGGCCTGACGGGCAGCTTTCTCCGCGGACTTGGTATTGGCCACTAAGTCTCCGTATCCGTTACGTCCCTGATCGCGGGGGCCGGTAGTCTGCGCATGGAGCGCGCGCTTGTCAACGCGGGGGCGGGCGACAGCACGGCGGCGGCCGTTGCGTTCACATAAACTGGCGGCCGGGGCCGCGGCGGGTGTGCTCTGCCATATTTAGTCCTGTAGGATCAATCGCTTAATCATGCGACTTATTCGGGGAGTCAGTGGGGGACGTGAGCGTCTCGGCAGCGGCGGAGCCGTGACGATCGGCACATTCGACGGCCTCCACCTCGGACACCAGGCGTTGCTCGCGCGCCTCAAGGCGCATGCGGCACGCCTTGGAGCGCCGTCCGTCCTGCTCACCTTCGAGCCTGCCCCCCGTGAGTACCTCCTGCCCGCCGATCCGCCGGCGCGCCTCACCAGCCTGCGCGAGCGCTGGCGCATTCTCGCGCCGCTCGACCTCGACTACCTGTGGCTGCTGCGTTTCAGTGAGATGCTGCGAAACTTGAGCGCTGACGCCTTTGCGCAACTGCTGGTGCAGGAGCTCGCGCCTACGGTGGTGGTGGTCGGGTACGACTTTCGCTTCGGCAGGCACGGCGCGGCGACCGCGCCCGTGCTGGCCAAGGCGGGGCGGCGTCTCGGGTTCGAGGTCGATGTGCTGCCGCCCGTAGTGCTCGACGGTGAGCGTATCAGCAGCAGCGGCGTGCGTGCCGCGCTCGCCCGGGGCGATTTCGCGTGTGCCCGCCGCTCGCTCGGCCGGCCGTGGTCGATGCGCGGGCGGGTGGTGCCGGGGCGCCGGCTCGGAGCGGACCTGGGATTTCCCACGGCGAATCTGCCGCTCGAGCGCCGCCGTGCTCCGGTCGCCGGGATTTTTGCGGTCCGCGTGCATGGCGTTACGGGTATGCCGCTCGCCGGCGTTGCGAGCCTCGGCACGCGGCCGACGATCGGCGGGACCGAGGCGCTGCTCGAGGCTCACATATTCGATTTCGGCGGTGACCTCTATGGCCGCGAAATCGAGGTGGAGTTCGTGGCCAAGCTGCGCGACGAGGTGCGCTTTGAGACGCTCGACGCGCTCGCCGCGCAGATGCAGCGCGATGCTGCCGGGGCACGTGAGATTCTCAACGCCTGATCGGCCCTATGAGCGATTACAAGCGCACCATCAATCTGCCCCAGACTGCCTTCCCGATGAAGGCGGATCTCGCACACCGCGAGCCCGCGGCCGTGCAGCGCTGGCAGCAGCGCGGCACCTACGCCAAGCTGCGCGAGATCGCGCGCGGGCGGCCGCGCTTCGTGCTGCACGACGGGCCGCCCTACGCCAACGGCGCGATTCACATCGGTCACGCGGTCAACAAGATCCTCAAGGACATCGTGGTCAAGTCCCGCTCGCTCGACGGCTTCGACTCGCCCTATATCCCGGGCTGGGACTGTCATGGCCTGCCGATCGAGTTACAGGTGGAGAAAAAGCACGGGCGCCCTGGGCAGAAGCTCGATGCGCGTGCCTTTCGTGCCGCCTGCCGGGCGTTCGCCACCGAGCAGGTCGAGCTGCAGCGCAACGATTTCAAGAGGCTCGGCATCCTCGGTGACTGGGAGCGTCCCTATCTCACCATGGCGCCGCGCTACGAGGCGCAGCAGCTGCGCGCCTTCGGCCGCATCATTGCCAATGGCCACCTCTACAAGGGCGTGAAACCGGTGTACTGGTGCCTCGACTGCCGTTCGGCACTCGCCGAGGCGGAGGTAGAGTACGAGGAGCGTACCTCGCCGGCGATCGACGTGGGCTTCCGGGTGTGCGACAACGGTGAGCTCGCCGCGCGCATCGGCCTCGTCGCAGCGCAGCTCGCCAGCGCCCCGGTCGACCTGGTCATCTGGACCACCACCCCCTGGACGCTGCCGGCCAATCAGGCCGTGGCGCTGCGCGCGGACTTTCGCTACGTCCTCGTCGAGGTGCGCAAGGACGGTGAGCCGCGTCGGCTGATCGTCGCCGGCGAGCTGCTCGCGGCG
>DATIZW010000320.1:0-5886 GCA_035516875.1 Steroidobacteraceae bacterium | reverse complement strand
CGCCACCGCCGCCTGCCAACGCGGCTACCGTTCCCGACGTCGTCCCGCGCCCCGAGCCGCGCAGCGCCCACGGCAACCCCCCGTTCTATGACGCGCTCGGCCGCCGCTACTACGTGCTCGCCAGCGCCGACGGCTACATGGAGCGCGGTGTCGCCTCCTGGTACGGGCCGAGCTTCCACGGCGGCAGCACCTCGAGCGGCGAATCCTATGACATGTACGGCATGAGCGCGGCCCACAAGACGCTGCCGCTGCCGACCTATGCCCGCGTCACCAACCTGAAGAACGGCAGGAGTGTCGTGGTGCGCATCAACGATCGCGGCCCGTTCGTGGCTAATCGCCTGATCGATCTCTCGTACAGTGCGGCGCTGCAGCTCGACATGATCCGTGAGGGCACGACACTGGTCGAGGTGCGCGCCCTTACCCCGGGGATACCCGACAATCTCACGCGCAGCGCGCAATCGCCGCCGCCCGCGCTGTACGTGCAGGCCGGCGCGTTCGCCGACGCGCACAATGCCGAGCGGCTGCTGGCGCGGCTGCAGGCGGCGGGACTGCCCGGCGTGTTCGTGACGCTGCCCGGGGAGGGCAGGCAGTCGCTCTACCGCGTGCGGCTCGGTCCGGTCGCGAGCGTCGCGCAGTTCGATGAGCTCAGCGCGCGGCTCGCCGCGCTCGGCATCGCCGACGCGCGCCTCGCGATCGACTGAGCGGGCGGCGCTCGTGAGTACCGGCTGCGGCTCCCGCGCGCACTCTTGGGTTAATATTTTTGGCTTTGTCGCACATCACAGGGAAGCCCTGACCGTGATCCGCCTGCTGCCAGTCGCGTTGCTCGTAGCGCTCAGCGCCAGCCCGCCGGCGCCCGCCGCCGCCCCGATCCCGGCCCCGCCCGCGGTGAGCGCCCGCGCCTACATCCTCCTCGACCACTTCAGCGGCCGGGTGCTGGCGCAGGATCGCGCCGATGAGCGCGCTGAGCCGGCGAGCCTCACCAAGCTCATGACTGCGTACGTGGTCTTCAAGGCCCTCGAGGAGGGACGGCTGAAACTCGGCGATATGGTGACCGTGAGCGAGCACGCCTGGCGCGCGGAAGGCTCGCGCACCTTCGTGCGGGTCGGCACCCAGGTGCCGGCCGAGATTCTCATCAAGGGCATGATCGTGCAGTCGGGCAACGATGCCACCATCGCGCTCGCCGAGCGCATCGGCGGCACCGAGCCGGCGTTCGCCCAGATCATGAACGAGTACGCGCGGCGGCTCGGCATGAAATCGAGCCACTTCGAGAACAGCGACGGGCTGCCCTCGCCCAATCACTACACCAGTGCGCGCGACATAGCGACGCTCTCCGACGCGTTGATCCGGGACTTTCCGCAGTACTACCCGCTCTTCAGCCTGCGGGAGTTCATGTGGAACAACATTCGCCAGGGCAACCGCAACACGCTGCTCAGCAAGGATCCGTCGGTGGACGGCCTCAAGACCGGGCACACCGACAGCGCCGGTTTCTGTCTCGCCGCCTCTGCCAATCGCAACGGCATGCGCCTCGTGTCGGTGGTCATGGGCGCACCGAGCGAGCGCGCCCGCGCCGACGCGACGGCGGCGCTTTTGAGCTACGGCTACACGTTCTTCGAGACCATCCGTGTCAGGGCCGCCCACGAGACGGTGCTCAAGCCACGCGTCTACAAGTCCTCGAGCGAGTTCGCCGCGCTCGGCGTGCCGTACGACGTGTATGCGACCGTGGGACGCGGCGAGGCGGCGACGCTGCGCACCAGCGCGCGCCTGAGCAGCGAGCCGCTGATCGCGCCGCTCGCCGCCGGCGCTGCGGTCGGCGAGTACACCGTCGCCGACGCCGGCGGCCAGGTGATCGAGCGCGTGCCGCTGGTGCCGCTCACCGCCGTCCCGCAGGGAAGCCTGTGGACGCGCGCGCTGGACAGCGTGGTACTGATGTTTCACTGAGGAACCGACCATGGCCGAGCCATTGCCGCTGTGCTACCTGAACGGCGCCTACCTGCCGCTCTGCGAGGCGCGCATCTCGCCGCTCGATCGCGGCTTCCTCTACGCCGACGCGGTCTACGAGGTGATGCCGGTGTACGGCGGGCGGCCGTTCCGCTTCGCCGCCCACGGCGAGCGGCTGGCGCGCAGTCTCACCGCCATCGCCATGGAGGACCCGCACACGCGCGATGAGTGGCGCGCGATCCTCGGTACGCTCATCGAGCGTAACGGCGGCGGCGACCAGTACGTCTACTGGCAGGTGACGCGTGGGGCACAACTCGGTCGCACGCACGCCCCGCTGCCACATGTCCCGCGCACCGTGTTCGCCTTCTGCGCCCCGTTGCCGGTCAACGGCGCCGACACCCTCGAGCGCGGCGTGAGCTGCGTGACTGCCACCGATACACGCTGGGCGCGCTGTGACATCAAGTCCACGGCGCTGCTCGCCAACGTGCTGCTGCGGCAGCTGTCGGTGGACGCATCGGCCACCGAGACCATCCTGCTGCGCGACGGCGAGCTCACCGAGGCCTCCGCCTCCGCGGTACACGTGGTGCTCGGCGGCGAGCTGCTGATGCCGCCGAACTCGCGCCGCATTCTGCCGGGCACCACGCGCGGCGCCGTCGAGGAGATGGCAGCGCGCCTCGCCATCCACTGCCGCGTGCTGCCGATCACCGAGGCGCAGCTGCGCGCCGCCGATGAGGTGTGGATCTCCGCGGCGACACGCGAGGTGCAGCCGGTCACCCTGATCGATGGGCACGTCATCGGCAGCGGCAAGCCCGGACCCCTCTGGCGGCGCGTGTACGATGAGCTGCAACGCTACAAGCAGGAGCTCGCCGGGACGCCGTGGTGAGTGCGCGCGGCCCGCTGCTTATACTTAATTCAGCTCGCGCGATGCCACGCGGCCCGCCGCAACGCCCGCCGCGACCCCGGGCGCCTCACGCCGTGCTGACAGTCATCGAGACACGGCCTTGTAACCCATTTGTCACCGCCCGGTGACCTGCCGGACACTGACGCCCGCGCGAGCGCCCCGGTAGCATGCTCGGATGTCCATCACCCTCGATCAGGTGACCAAGCACTACTCCGGCGCGCCGGTAGTCAACGACGTGTCACTCGACATCGGCGACGGGGAGTTCTTCGTGTTGCTCGGTCCGAGCGGCAGTGGCAAGAGCACGCTGCTGCGGGCGATCGCGGGACTTTCGGGCGTCGACCACGGCCGCATTTCGCTGCACGGGCGTGACGTCACCCACGTCGCCGCGCGCAAGCGCGGCGTCGGGCTGGTGTTCCAGAACTACGCCCTGTTCCGTCACATGACGGTGGCGGACAACATCGAGTTTGCGCTGCGGGTGCGGCACATGCGCGCCCGCGCGCGCCGTCAGCGCCGCCAGGAGCTGCTGCGCCTGGTGGCGCTCGAGGGCATGGACAACCGCCTGCCGGCGCAGCTCTCCGGCGGCCAGCAGCAGCGCGTGGCAGTAGCGCGCGCGCTGGCGCACAAGCCCGAAGTGCTGCTGCTCGATGAACCCTTCGGCGCCCTCGATGCGAAGATCCGCGAGGAGCTACGCCGCACCATCCGCGAGGTGCAGCGTGAGCTCGGTATCACCACAGTGCTCGTCACCCACGACCAGGAGGAAGCCTTTGCCCTCGCCGACCGCATCGGCATCATGAACCTCGGGCGGCTGCTCGAGGCGGGCGCACCGCACGAGCTTTACTCGCGGCCCGCCACGCGCTTCGTTGCGACCTTCCTCGGCGCGGCGAACCTGTTTCTCGCGCGACGCACGGCCGACGGCATCAAGGTGGGCGCCAGGGTCATGGCAGCCGCCGAGCACACCCCGGGCGCGCCCGATCACGAGGTAGTGGCGGTGGTGCGCCCCGAGGAAGTGGAGGTCGCCCCCTCGCGCGATGCGCTCGGCTCGCGCTTCATGGGACACGGCGTGGTCGATGAGGTGATGTTCACCGGTGCGTTCGAGCGGCTGCGGGTGCGGGTCACCGACGAGACCGGTGCACCGCTGCTCGCCGTTGCCGAGGGCGACATCAATACGGCACTGCAGGTGACGCGCACCCGCTACGCGCAGCGCGGCTTCGAGGTGCGCACCGGACAGACCGTCGCCATCGGCGTGCGCCGCCTGCACGTGCTGCCGACGCCGCTCTCGAGCTTCACCGCCTGTGCCGCATCCGCGGTGCGCGCCGAGAGTCTGAGCCGCCAGACGCTGCTCGCCGAGCTCGCCGCGCGCATGAAGACGCGCATCGGGCTGCGGGTCGAGCCGGGGCTCGGTGTGCCCGAAGCGGGCTGCGAGGCGCAAGGCGCGTTCGTCGGCGCCACGGTCATCGCCGGCGAGGACGGCTGTGCGCAGCGTGCCGAGTGGCTGCTGCAGCGGGGCGCGAAGGACCTGCTGGTCCTGCCGGCTGCGGCGCAGGCCCCGCAGCGGGTGCTGATCCACTGGCTGGGCGATGCCGCGCGCAGCGCGACGCTCGGTGTTTCGGCGAGCGTGCTGCGGCACGTGCCGGCGGAGGCGGTATACGTCGGCATCGTCACCGGCGACGGTGTCGGCGCCGGCACACCGCAGGGCATGCGCGAGCTGCTCGATGCGCGCTCGGAGGCGCAGGCCGCCCACGGCCTGGAGATGCGCACCGAGCTCGGCTTCGGCGACGTGGCGCAGGAGCTGGCGCGGCGCCTGGCCGAGTCGCCGGCCCAGATGCTGATCCTCGGTGTCACCGATCTCAAGCAGTTCGCCGAGCGCTTCCGCGCGCTGCTCGATGGCGGAGCGTGGCCGGTGCTGATCGTGCAGCGCGCCGCGTCATGAGCTTCCGCAAGCCCAGTGTCCTGCCCGGCTTCGGGCTGACCTTCGGCTTCACCACCTTCTTTCTGTCCGCCATCGTGCTGCTGCCGCTCGCGGCGCTGGTGCTGGCAGCGGCCTCGATGCACTGGAGCGACTTCCTGCGCGTGGTGTCGAGCCCGCGCGCGCTCGGCTCGTACCGGCTGTCCTTCGGCGCCTCGCTGCTCGCCGCATCGATCAATCTGGTGTTCGGCTTCGTCATCGCCTGGACGCTCACCCGCTACGAGTTTCCCGGCCGCAAAGTCATCGACGCGCTCATCGACATGCCGTTCGCCCTGCCGACCGCGGTCTCCGGCATCGCGCTCACCACGGTGTTTGCGCAGAACGGCTGGATCGGTCGCTACCTCGAGCCGCTCGGCATCAAGGTGGCTTACACCTGGCTCGGCGTCACCCTGGCGTTGACGCTGATCAGCATGCCGTTCGCGGTGCGTGCGGTGCAGCCGGCGCTGCTCGAGGTGCAGCGCGACCTCGAGGACGCCGCGGAGACGCTCGGCGCCGGGCGCTTCTACGTGTTCCGCCGCATCATCCTGCCCACGGTGCTGCCGGCGCTGCTCACCGGCTTCACGCTGTCGTTCGCGCGCGCGGTCGGTGAGTACGGCTCGGTCATATTCATCGCCGGCAACCTGCCGATGAAGACCGAGATCACACCGCTCCTGATCGTGATCCATCTCGAGGAGTTCGACTATCAGGGCGCCGCAGCGCTCGGTGTAGTGATGCTCGCGATCTCCTTCGTTCTGCTGCTGGCGATCAACCTGCTGCAGGCGTGGGGGCGCCGCAGCCGGGTGCGGGCGGCGCACTGATGGCCGCGTCATTCCCCGGCGCACTCGCCGCCGACACCACCCGGCCGGGGCAGCACACCTGGATGCACAGCATCGTGCGCTGGCTGTTCATCACCGTGTCGCTCGCCTTTCTCGCCGCGGTGCTGCTCGCGCCGCTCGCGACCGTGTTCGTCATGGCGCTCGCCAAGGGGCTGCCGGCTTACCTGCACAGCTTCGCCGATCCCGACACCGCGGCGGCCATCCGCCTGACGCTGATCACCGCAGCGCTGGTGGTGCCGATCAACACCATCTTCGGCCTCGCCGCC
>DATIZW010000319.1:0-3172 GCA_035516875.1 Steroidobacteraceae bacterium | reverse complement strand
ACGGCTATTCCCCGCGCGCGGCGGCCGTCAGCGTGATTCCCGGCGGCATCCTGGCGCACACGAGCGCGTAGCGCCGGCGCTCCTCGAGGATCGAGTCGGCGTCGATGCCGGCGACCGCGCGCCAGTCGGCCGGGCGCGAGTCGGCGGCGACCAGCGCATCGAGGGCATCGCGGCGCGCGCTCCACACGCTGTTGAAGTACTGCACAAACTCCTGCCAGCCGTTGCGGCCGCGACCGGCGCCGGCACCCGCGACGGCCGCCTCGAGCTTCTCGAGCGCTTCGCGGCTGCGGCCGCGGCACGCCAACACGTCCTCGAGCGTGTGCCGCACCAGATCCTCGGGCTTGAGCCGCGCCCGCAGCAGGTCCGCCAGACGCTGGTCGCGCTCCTCGAACCAGGCGAGCACACACACGAGGTAGTCGACGCACGCCTCGCGGAACTCCGCGAGCGGTGAGCCGCTCGTCACCGCATCGGCCGCTACACCCGCGAGCGCCGTCGCACAGGCGTTGGCCACCGCGCCCGCGTGCTGACGCTCGTCGGCGAGTTGCTTGCGGATCAGTTGGATCTCGTTCATGCCACCGACTCGCCCTGAGCAATAACTGACACGAGGTACACTATATAAGACATTGAATAAATTAGCTAAGTTCTTACCACGATGGCTGGAATGGCCGCCGCCGGCGCCTGTGGGTCGCTCGCGTGCACGAAGGCGTGCAGCTCGGCCACGATTGCGAGCGCGATCGACTCGGGGGTCCGTCCGCCGAGCGCCAGACCGACCGGCGCATGGAGCCGCTGCTTGAGGGGCCGCGCCTCGGCGCCGAGCTCGGTAAGCAGCCGCTCGCGTCGCACCGCCGGACCGAGGAGTCCCACGTACGGGATGGCGGTCGCGGCCAGCGCGCGCAGGTACGCAAGGTCCGATGGCAGGTGGTGACTCATGACGACAGCGGCCGCGTAGCCGTTCAGGTCGATGGCCGCCGTGAGCCGCTCGGGATCGAGCCGCAGCACGCGCTCGGCCGCGGGAAAGCGCGCGGCGACGGCATAGGCGGGGCGATGGTCGGCCAGCGTCACCTTCCAGCCGAGCCGTGCGGCGAACTCGACCACGGGTAAGGCGTCGGGGCCAGCGCCGAGCAGCAGGATGCGCGGCGGCAGCGACAGGGGCAGCACGAAGAGCTTCCAACCCTGCCCTTCGACCCAGCGCGATTGACCCTCCGCGGCCGCACCGATGAGAGCCTCCCGCACGCCCGCCGTGACGAGCTCGGGTGCGGCGCGCGCGTCGGCATGCAGCACGAGGCTGCCGGGGGGCAGGTGCGGCAGGGTGGATTCAACCACCACACCGACCGCGGTACGCTGATGCGCGCTGAGTGCGTTGGCGAGGTGTGCGAGCGGCTCCCACCCGCTCTCCGGACTCACGCGCAGCAGCAGGATGTCCATGGCACCCTCGCAGCCGAGGCCGAGTCCCCACAGCTGCTCATCCTCCCCGCGCATGTCATAACGCACGGTGCGCGGTGCGCCGTCGGCGATTACGGCGCGGGCATGCTCGCGCAGGTCGCCCTCGAGGCACCCTCCGGAAAGGAGGCCGGCGTACTCACCGTTGGCGGCGATCAGGATGAGGGCGCCGGGCTTGCGGTAGGTCGACCCGGCGGTATGCACCAGCATGCCGAGGCTCAGTGCGCGGCCGGCGGCGCGCTCGCGCTCGAACAGGGGCAGCAGCGGACCTATGGAGGCTTCCACGCGTGCGCGATTATGCCAGTTCGCTGAGGCAGCGCCGTCGCCGGGCGCGGGCGACGTGGGGCGGCACGGCCGCCGCGCTCGGCCGTGCGCGTCGGCTCCAACACCGGCTCGCCGCGAGGGAAGCACGCCCTCGTTGCGCGGGCGCGGGCGCGTCAGTAGAGTCGCACGGCCTTGGCAATAACCGCCTGAAAATCCCAGCTTAGATGGTCAAGCCCGATCCCTGGGTGGTGCACAAGTTCGGGGGGTCGAGCGTCGCTGACGCCGACTGCTTCCGCAAAGTGGCCGCCATTCTCGAGGCCGCGCCCCCCGGGCCCCTCGCCGTGGTGCTCTCGGCCTGCCGCGGCGTCACCGACGCGCTGCTGCGCCTGGTGGCGCTTGCGGAGCGTCGTGACGAGCGCGTGCGCGACGAAATCGCGCAGCTGCGGCTGCGCCACCTGGGCATAGCCGATGAGCTGCTGAGCAGCGGCGCCGCGCGGCAGTACCGCACCCAGTTCGAGAGCGACTGCCGCGACCTGCAGGAGATCCTGCGCTCGCTGCAGCTGCCGCGCCCCTCGCCCCGCAGCGTGAGTGACCTGGTGGCCGGCTACGGGGAGGTATGGTCGACGCGACTGTTCCGGCCTTTTTTCGAAGAGCGCGCGCACCGCCCGGGACCCGTGGCGTGGCTCGACGCCCGGCGCGTGGTGGTGGTGGAGTGGGGCCCGCTCGGGCCCGCGGTGCAATGGCCCGAATCGCGCGCCAACATCGAGGCCCAGGTGCCGGCCGCCTTTCCCGGCACGCTGGTCATCACCGGCTTCATCGCGGTCGACCGGCGCGGCGTGCCGACTACGCTCGGCCGCAACGGCAGCGATTTCTCGGCGTCGATCTTCGGCGCTCTGCTCGATGCGGGCGAGATCCAGATCTGGACCGATGTCGATGGGGTGATGTCCGCCGATCCGCGGCGCGTGCCGGATGCGACGGTGATCGATTCGCTCTCCTACAGCGAGGCGGTCGAGCTCGCCTACTTCGGCGCCAAGGTCATACACCCGCAGACCATCGCGCCGGCCGTCAGGAACCGCATCCCCATCTGGATCCGCAACACCTTCGCGCCCGAGAAGGTCGGCACGCTGATCTGCGCCGAGCCGGCCTCGATGCTGCCGGTCAAGGGGATCACCAGCATCGAGCGCGTCGCCCTGGTGAACCTCGAGGGTACCGGGATGATCGGCGTGCCGGGCACCGCGCACCGGCTGTTCGGCGCGCTGCGCGAGGAGGGGATCTCGGTCATCCTCATCTCGCAGGGCAGCTCCGAGCACTCCATCTGCTGCGCGATCCCGCAGGAGCAGGCGGAGCGCGCGGCGGAGGTGGTGAAGCGCGCCTTCGAGCGCGAGCTCGAGGAGGGACAGATCCAGAGCGTCGACATCGACGCCGATCAGGCGATCCTCGCCGTGGTGGGCGATGGCATGGCCGGCAC
>DATIZW010000318.1:0-3509 GCA_035516875.1 Steroidobacteraceae bacterium | reverse complement strand
CAGCCGTCGCAACTTTTCCTGGTCCATAGCCGTGCTACCTCGAACCCTACCCACAGCGGCGGAATGGGCGCTAATGTATTACGTGCCATCCGCGAAGTGAATGCACAAGGCAAGGGGGTCAACGATGAAGCGATCCATCGTCGCGTTCGTAGTAGCGCTCTTCGTTTGGGTTCTGATCGTTTCGCTCCTCGATCGCGGTCTGCGGCTTACCCTGAATGGCTATGCCGCGGCCGAACCCTCGATGCACTTCAGCGTCGCGATGATGACGGCGCGGCTGGTGATCGCCGCCGTCACCTCGTTGCTTGCCGGCGCAGTCGCGGGCTGGATCGCGCCACGCAGCACCGGCACCGCGGCGGTGCTCGGCGCCGTGCTGCTGGTGGTATTCATTCCCGAGCACGTGCGGCTGTGGCCGCTGTTCCCGGTCTGGTACCACCTCACCTTTCTTCTGACGCTGGTGCCTTTGGTGGTGCTCGGTGCGCGTATCGCGCAGCTGCTGCAACGCTCGCCCGTGGCCGCGGTCCGATGAGCCGCTGGCGCGACTCGCGCTGCCCGCGCGCACAGGCGGGCGCCATCCTCAGCGAGGTGGCGGCGCGGGCCGGCGCGCGCCAACTCCGGTCGCCTGCTCGAACGCATAGGCCATTTCGAGCACGCGCCGATCGTCGCGCCAGCGACCGGTAATCTGCATTCCGACCGGAAGCCCCTGTGGCGTAAAGCCCGCGGGCACCGAGATCGCCGGCGCCCAGGTGGTCGTGATCCAGTATGCCGACTTCATCCAGGCGATGTAGTGATCCATCGGCACGCCGGCAACGCTCGTCGGCCAGTTGAGCCGCACATCGAAGGGCACCACCTGGTTGACGGCGGACACGAGAAACTCATAACGCTCGTTGAAGCGCCGCATGCGCTCGAGCAGCGCCGCATGCGCCTTGAAGGCCGTGGCGAGCGCCGTCGACGTCACGCGGCTGCCCGCCTCGATCTCCTCGAGCGCTTCCGGCTTGAGCTCGGCGCGATGTGCCTCGAGCAGTGGACCGAGCTCGGTCCATGCGCGCCACCTGCGCAGGGTGAGAAAGATTGCGTCTGCATCGGCGAGGTCGGGCGCCGCCTCCTCGACCAGGCAGCCGAGCTGCTCGAGCACGGCGCGCTGCGCATCGATCACCTCCCGTACCGCGCTTTCAAGCGGCAGGCAGCCGAGATCCGGCGACCAGGCGATGCGTGCGCCGCGCACCTCGCGCGCGAGTGGTTCATTGAAGTGCGCCGGCTGCGAGGGATAGCAGCCCGGGTCGCGTGGATCATCGCCGGCCATCACGGCGAGCAGCAGCGCGGCGTCCGCGACGGTGCGGGCCAGCGGTCCCTTCACCGCGAAGCCGAGGAACGGCATCGTTGAAGGCGCCTGCGGCACAAGCCCCACCGACGGCCGCAGACCCACGATGTTGTTGAAGTTGCCGGGATTGCGCAGCGATCCTCCCAGGTCACTGCCATCCGCCAGCGGCAGCATGCCGGTCGCGACCGCAACGGCTGCACCGCCGCTCGAGCCGCCAGCGCTTTTCGTCAGGTCATAAGGGTTGCGCGTCGCCCCGTAGACGCCGTTATAGGTGTGCGAGCCCATACCAAACTCGGAAACATTGGTTTTGCCGATCGGGACCACACCGGCTCGCCGCAGCCGCTCGACCAGCACCGTGTCGGCGACCGGACGGTGGTCGCGAAAGATCGGTGAGCCGAAGGTGCAGACAAGGCCAACCGCCTCCTCCAGGTCCTTGAACGCCCACGGCAAGCCGGCGAGCGCACCGAGCTGCCCGCCGCGCGCGCGCAGCTCGTCGACGCGTGCAGCGAGCGTCAGGCACTCCTCGTCGGGCAGCTTGCCGACGATCGCATTGAGCCTCGGGTTGACGGCCTGAATACGTGCCAGGTGCGCCGCCATGAGCTCGCGCGCCGAGAGCTTGCGCCGCGCAAGCAGCTGCACCAGTTCGCGCGCTTCGAGGAAGCACGGGTCCATCAGTGGCCGAATATACGTGATCGAGCGGCAACGCGCCGTTGCGCGGCCGGTGCCGCAGTGGCGGCCGCGGCGCTGCGTACTACACCGTGATAAGGATGCAGCGCCGGGGGTCAGGGCGGGCGGGCGGCAGTCCCGTCGTGGCAGGTGATGAGGTCGACGTTCACCGCGACGATCTCGGTCGTATGCTGCCCCTCGGCGGTATCGAAGTACTGGCGGTCGACGACGATCGAGCGGCCGCTGTGGGCGACTACCGTGTAGTCGACCCGTTTGACCTCTGAGCGCGTCACGCCGTCGTCGGTTTTCCACTGCACCCGGTAGCGGATCAAGCCGTGGCAACCGTTTGCGGAGCAGCGCTTACCGTCGATGCCGAAGGCAATGCGGAACTCGTCCTTGCTGAGGCGCATGACGAGCGGGCTCTGCGTCAGGGAGATGAGCGGCGCGGACGCCACGGTGGCGGAGCCGGCGATGCCGATGAGGATCAGGCAGCAGGCGGTAGTGTTCATGGCAAACGGCGGAGCGGTTGCGAAAGCACGGGGCGCAAGGTAGCCGCCCTCCCGAGAGTCGACAAACGATCATTACTTGGGCCTGCGCCAAAATCCGCTCATGCATCCGCCGTTTACCGCACTGCCTCCGGGCGCTTACCCGCCCCGGGGCGCGCGATGCGCTAAGATGGGGCACGCTGCCGGGCGATGCAGCGGGAAGCTGCACTGCTGTCCGGCGCTTTGCGTGAGGAGGCCCCGTGAGAAGCGCCACGCGCGCGGTACTTTTGCTTCTGTCGGTCAGCCCTCCGTGGGCCATCGCGGCCACCGACGCGCCGCCCACCGGTGCCTGGCAGGCGCTGCGCCCCCAGCTCTATGGGACACGCGACATCAGCGAATCGGGCGATCAGCTGATGAGCGTCGAAGCGCCCTCGAGTACCCCCGACCCGTCGGCAACTCCGGTGGCGGTGCACTTTGGCCGGGACCTGGTCGGGCGGGTGCGGGAGGTGCGCGTGATCATCGACAACAATCCCTCGCCGCTGGTTGCCACCATGGATCTGCGAGCGGGGCTGGCCGTCGATGAGATCGATCTGCGGGTACGCATCGACCGCTTCACGTCGGTACGCGCGATTGCCGAGACCGATGGTGGTCGGCTCGAGATGCGCAGTGCATGGGTCAACGCGAGCGGCGGCTGCTCGACCCCTCCGAGCGCAGCACAGGGCGGTGCCCTCGGCCAGATCCGCTTCCACGCCTCGGCCGACGACAAGGCGTTGCAGATCAGCATCCGTCATCCCAACAACTCGGGATTTCAGGTGGATGCTCGCACGGGCGACATGATTCCACCGCACTTCATATCGCACATCCGTCTGGCCGCAGCCGGTCAGACGCTGCTCGAGGCCGAGACCGGCATCTCACTGAGCGAGAACCCCAGTCTGCGCATCGTCGCGCGCGAGCCGCTACCCGCGCCGATGACCGTCGAGGCCGTAGACGTGCCGACGCAGTCGCGCTTCGCGGCGACCTGGCAGGGCGGGCCCGCCGGC
>DATIZW010000317.1:0-11589 GCA_035516875.1 Steroidobacteraceae bacterium | reverse complement strand
ATCGCGCGCAACATGGCGGCGAAATTAACGCCGCCCGCGGCGATGCGGCCGATGCCGATGGTGGTGCCCTGAAGGAGCGGGGTCGTCACGCTGGCGGGGTTCTGCACCGCGCCCGCCAGGTCGACGATGCTGGTGCCGCCGACGGGGGCGACGAAGGCGCCGGCGGGCACATTGGTGCCGGCGTTCGAGTAGGCGGCCCAGTTGACGCCGAGCTCCGCATCCTTGTTGAAGTCGATATCGGCGATGATCGCCTCCACCAGCACCTGCGGCCGGCGGATGTCGAGCTTGTCGATGATCTCCATCATTGCGCGCATCAGTTTCGCCGGCGCGGTGATGACGAGCGCGTTGTTGGCCGGATCGGCCCACACCATGGCCCCCTTCTCGGCCTGCGCCTGTATCGAGCTCGCCGCCGCGCCCTGGCCCTGCGCACCGGCCGCGGCGGCGGCGATGCCGGTCATCTGCTCCTTCAGTTTGGGCGCGAGCTTCTCGGCATCCGCGTAGTGCAGGTAGCGCACGCGGGTATCCCCGCCGGCCTGCAGCGGGGTGTCGAGGTGCGCGATGAGCGCGCGCAGCCGCAGCCGCTGGGACTGATCGCCACCGATCAGCACGCTGTTCGAGCGCTCGTCCGCCACCACCTTGACGCCCGCGCCCTCGCCGGCCGCGGGACCGGTGTAGAGCGAGTTGACGACGCGTACGATCTCGGCGGCGCCGGCGTTGCTGAGCGGCATCACCTCCACGTCCTGGTTACCGACCTGGTCGATGCGGCGGATGATGCGGATCATGCGATCCACGTTGCTCGCGTGGTCGGTGATGATGAGGACGTTGCCAGCGGGGTAGGCGGCGAGGTGCCCGTACTGCGGGACCATCGGCCGCAGGATCGGCACCAACTGCGCGGCACTGACGTTGCGCACGTCGACCACCTGCGTCTCGATCTCGTCCGAGTTCGGGTGCTCGCGACTCGGCAGGTCGACGGCCGGGATGGTGCGCGCGCTGGCGTCGGGAAGGATCTTAATGACGTTGTTACCGGCGGGCACGGCGATGAAGCCGTACACCTGCAGTATCGAGAGGAAGGCCTCGTAGAACGCCGCCGGGGTCATGGGCGTCGAGGACAGCATCGTCACCTGCGCGCGCACCCGCGGGTCGATGATGAAGTTCTTGCCCGTGGCTGCGCTGACCGCCTCGGCGATCTGCGTAATGTCGGCATCCTTGAAATTCGGGGTGATGCGCTGGGTCTGCTGCGCGGACGCGAGCGAGGCGGCGATCAGCACCGCGACGGCGCACACTGCGATTGAACGAAAGCCTCTCACTAAACCTTCCCCCGGATGACGCAAAACGGGTGGCCTTACCGCCCGCTGCCGCCCGGCTCCTCACCCGGCACATTGACCGGGGGCTCGGGCGGCATGGCGAGCGGCGGCTGCTCCGCCGGCGGCGCCATGACGCCTATCTGCGTCGCCGGCGCCTGAGTCGCCAGGCTCTCCGCCTCCTGCTCGACCTGGGCGAGGTTCAGAGTCAGATCCTGCTGCTGGCCGTTGCGAATCACTGTGACGTGGGCCTCACTCGAGCTATTGAGGGTGCGCAGAATCTGCTCGCTGCGGTCGCGGTCATCGAGTGGCGTGCCGTTGATGGCGGTCACCTGGTCACCGGGGCGCAGCCCGAGGCGCGTGAAGGCCATGCGGTTGCGACCCGGATAGACGCGGAAGCCGTTCATCCGGCCGTGGTCCATGACCGGCTGGGGTCGCATCACGTCTGCGAGAAGCCCGGGCTGTTCGCTGATCATGCGCCGCATGCGCTCGATCGAGGGGTTCTCGGGAAGCACTGCGGCCGAAGGCGGCGGCGCGTTGCCGCTATTGAGCTGCCGCGGCAGCGCGAGCGACTCGAGCTGTCCGCCGCGATCGAGCACCACGCGATCGCTGTAGACCGAATGCAGCTTCGCACCCCCGGGAACATTGTCTCCCACTGCATACACCTTCGCCGTCTGTGCGGTCTGTCCGAGGATCGCCAGGCCGTTTTGAGGATCATTACCGGCGATGGTTCCGGTCAAGACGAGTGGAATGGTGGTCTGCGGGGCGTTGGCGCCGTCCTGCTTCGGCTGGGGCGCCGAGCCGAACAGGTGGGCAGCGGTGATCGAGGCCACATCGAGGGTGTGCGCGCGCATGCCGTGCGCCTTCTGGGCACTCGACCGCGCCGATCCGGACGCACCGCCCCGGCCCGCGCCAGCGAGATCGGTCACGATGAACCCGGCCTGCACGGCGATCGCGAGCGACAGCACCCAGGTCGCAACCCGCGGTCCCTCGGCGAGCAGCAGTCCGCGCCAGCGATCGTGCGCGGGAAGACCCTCGAGCCAGGAAGCGGCGTTCATTGCCTCAAAAGCAGCCGATCAATGGTAGTCCCACAAGCCCCCAGCAAGCGGATTTTCGCTCTGCGCGAGCGAATCAGCGCACCGCAGCCCGCGCAATCATACGAGCGTCACGCTTATGCTCTCAAGCGATTGTTTCTGCAGGAGTAACTACTGCACATTCCGGCAGACTTGTGTTGCCGTTTCGCGACCCCTATAAAGACAGTCATGGCCGATCCGCATCCGGTCCGCCCCGATACCGGCGTAGTCGTCGAAGAGGCGCGTCCGGAGGTCAAACAACCGCCGCTCTACCGCGTGGTGCTGCTCAACGATGACTACACTCCCATGGAGTTTGTGGTCGACGTGCTCGAAAAGTTCTTCACCATGACCCGCCCGACCGCCACGCGCATCATGCTCGAGGTGCACACCAAGGGTAAGGGAATCTGCGGGGTCTTCACATATGAGATCGCGGAAACTAAGGTGGCACAGGTGACCACCTACGCGCGCGATCATCAGCACCCGCTGATGTGCACGCTGGAGGAAGCATGATGTGCTTGCGCCGGAGGCTGCCGGAGCGAGCGCCGGTCGTGAACGCTCAACCTGAAAGGTCCGTCTAAGTGCTGTCCAACGAGCTCGAGTACTGTCTCAACGATGCGTTTCACCAGGCGCGCGAGGCGCGCCATGAGTATCTGACGGTCGAGCATTTGCTGCTGGCGATCCTCGATACGCCGAAGGTACGTGAGGTGCTGCGCGCCTGCGGCGCCGATCTCGCGAAATTCAAGCAGGAGCTCAAGGAGCACATCGAGCAGTCGACACCGAGGCTCGAGGAGGGTGAGGAGCGCGAGGTGCAACCGACGCTCGGCTTCCAGCGCGTGCTGCAGCGGGCGGTCTTTCACGTGCAGTCGAGCGGCAAGAAGGAGGTCGGCGTCGGCAACGTGCTGGTGGCGATCTTCAGCGAGAAGCAGAGCCACGCGGTGTTCCTGCTGAACCGCCAGCATGTGACGCGCCTCGACGTCGTCAACTATCTCGCGCACGGTCTCTCGAAGATCGCCGAGGAGAAGGCCTCCGACAAGGACGATGCCTCCGGCGAGGGCGAGCGCGACGGCGAGGGCGGCAGCGCGCTCGAGAAGTACACCAGCAACCTCAACCGCATGGCGCAGGACGGGCGCATCGATCCCCTCATCGGCCGCAAGCTCGAGGTCGAGCGCACCATCGAGATTCTCTGCCGCCGCCGCAAGAACAATCCCCTCTACGTCGGCGAGGCCGGGGTCGGCAAGACCGCGATCGCCGAAGGGCTGGCGCGGCTCATCGTGGAGGGACAGGTCCCGGAGGTGCTCTCCGATTGCACGCTGTTCGCGCTCGACATGGGCGCGCTGATCGCCGGCACCAAGTACCGCGGCGACTTCGAGAAGCGCCTGAAGGGCGTGATCAGCGAGCTCAAGAAGCTACCCGGCGCGATTCTCTTCATCGACGAGATCCACACGGTGATCGGTGCGGGGGCCGCCTCCGGCGGCGTCATGGACGCCTCGAACCTCATCAAGCCGGTACTCACCAACGGTGAGATTCGCTGCATCGGCTCGACCACCTACCAGGAGTACCGGCACATCTTCGAGAAGGACCACGCACTCGCGCGGCGCTTCCAGAAGATCGACGTCGTCGAGCCGTCGGTGGCCGAGACCATCGACATTCTCTTCGGGCTCAAGGGGCGTTTCGAGGAGCACCACGGCATCACCTACGCGGACGAGGCACTGCGGGCGGCAGCCGAGCTCGCGGCGCGGCACATCAACGAGCGCCACCTGCCGGACAAGGCGATCGACGTGGTCGACGAGGCGGGCGCCCGCGCCCGGCTGAAGCCGGTGGCCGAGCGCGAATCGACCGTGGAGGTGCGTCACATCGAAGACGTGGTGGCGCGCATGGCGCGCATTCCCGCCAAGAGCGTGTCGATCTCCGACCGCGACATCCTCAAGAACCTCGAGCGCAACCTGAAGCTGGTGATCTTCGGCCAGGATCGCGCCATCGAGGCGCTCGGCGCCGCCATCAAGATGGCGCGCTCGGGCCTCGGCGAGGCGCGCAAGCCCGTTGGCAGCTTCCTCTTCGCCGGTCCCACCGGCGTCGGCAAGACCGAGGTGACGCGCCAGCTCGCCATTGCGATGGGCGTGGAGTTCCTGCGCTTCGACATGTCCGAGTACATGGAGCGTCACACCGTGTCGCGCCTGATCGGCGCGCCGCCCGGCTACGTCGGTTTCGACCAGGGAGGGCTGCTCACCGAGGCGATCACCAAGCATCCCCATTGCGTGCTGCTGCTCGATGAGATCGAGAAGGCGCACCCGGACGTGTTCAACCTGCTGCTGCAGGTGATGGATCACGGCACGCTCACCGACAACAACGGCCGCAAGGCCGACTTCCGCCACGTGATCATCGTCATGACCACCAACGCCGGCGCCCAGGAGATGGCACGGCCTTCGATCGGCTTCACCCACGCCGACATCGCGAGTGATGGCATGGAGGCGATCCGGCGCCTCTTCACGCCCGAGTTCCGCAACCGTCTCGACGCGGTCATCCAGTTCGCCTCGCTCGATGCGGTCACCATCGAGCGCGTCGTCGACAAGCTGATCGTCGAGGTGGAGACGCAGCTCGAGCAGAAAGGCGTCACGCTCACACTCGACGATGCCGCACGCCGCTGGATCGCGGAGAAGGGCTACGACCCGAAGATGGGAGCGCGGCCCATGGCGCGCACCATCCAGGAGCACATCAAGCGCCCGCTGGCGGAGGAGCTGCTGTTCGGGCGGCTCGCGAGCGGTGGACACGTGCGCGTATCGGTGTCGGAGGACGGCGCCTCGCTGGTCCTCAAGTGCGAGCCGGCCCAGGTGCCGGCGGTGCCGGCGTAAGCTCTGCTCGTTGTTGTCCGCGGCGCGTGCGCGCCGCTTCGCACTGCGGTCTTGGGGAAATTGCGCGTCTTGCCGCGTGCTTGGCGCACGCCATCAGCAGCGAGCGCAACTTCACGGGGTGCCGTCAGCGGCCGCGATAGATGATGCGACCCTTGGTCAGATCGTAGGGGGTCATCTCCACGGTGACGGCATCGCCGGTCAGGATGCGGATGTAGTTTTTGCGCATTTTGCCCGAGATGTGTGCGGTCACGACGTGACCATTCTTCAGCTTCACCCGGAAAGTCGTGTTGGGCAGGGTCTCGACGACCTCGCCTTCCATCTGAATCGCGTCTTCTTTGGCCATATCGCCCTTAACGGCTTTGCGGGGCGCGAATTGGAGCACAAGCGCGGGACGCTGGCAATTTGCCGCAGGCGCAAGGCGGAAGGCGCAAGGTACGCAGCGCGGTGCTCGCGCTTCAGGGCGAGGCCAGCGGCTGGGAGGGGACGGAGACCTGCTCGCGCAGCAGCGCCTGGAACTGACTGCGCGGGATGGTGCGGGCGCCGAGGCTCGAGAGGTGACGCGACGGCAGCTGGCAGTCGATGACCGCCAGGCCGTTGTGCTCGCATGCCGCCACCAGGTGCGCGAGCGCCACCTTGGACGCGTCGCGCTCGCGGCTGAACATGGACTCGCCGAAGAACACTCCGCCGAGGTGCACGCCGTAGAGCCCACCGACGAGGGCATCCCCCCGCCAGGTCTCGACGCTGTGGGCGTAGCCCAGGCGATGGAGCTTCAGGTACGCGGCGCGCATCTCGGAGGTGATCCAGGTGCCGGGGCTCGCCGCGCGCGGCGCGGCGCAACCGTCGATGACCGCGCCGAAGTCACGATCGATGGCGGCAATGAAGCCGCCGTTGCGCAGCGTCTTGGCGAGGCTGCGCGTGCAATGAAACTCCTCAGGAAACAATACCGCGCGCGGATCGGGTGACCACCACAGCACCGGCTGCCCCGGCGAGTACCAGGGAAAGATGCCGCGACGATAGGCGGCGAGCAGCCGCTCGGGTGACAGGTCCCCGCCCGCCGCGAGCAGTCCGCTCGGCTCCTCGAGCGCCTGCTCGAGCGGTGGAAACCACTCCGGCGCATCCTGAGGTGAAAGCCAGGTGATGGTCTTCACGCGGCGGGGCCTGCGGCGCGGCGGCCGCGATACGGCACGTGGCCCTGAACCTCGAGGGCATAGGCCTCGACCGCAGCCCCCTCACGCGAGAGGTACTCGCCGATCGCGGCGCGAAAGTCCGCATCCGCGATGTAGTGGGTCGACCAGGTGAGGGTGGGCTCGAAGCCGCGGCTCACCTTGTGCTCACCCTGCGTACCGGGCTCGAAGCGCGCGATGCGCCGCTCGATGCAGAACTCTATGCCCTGGTGATAGCAGGTCTCGAAGTGCAGGCTGTGGTAGTCGGCCGCGGCGCCCCAGTAGCGTCCGAAGAGCGCGTCCTGACAGCAGAAGAAGATCGCGGCCGCGACCACGGTGCGCCCGCAGAGCGCGAGCTTCACCATCAGCGCATCCGGCATGGTGCGCGCCGCCTCGCTGAAGAACGCGCGCGTCAGGTACGGCTCATGTCCGTGCCGCAGAAAGGTGTCGCGGTGCAGCTCGTAGACGCGATCGAGCAGCACCTCATCGAGCTCGCCGCCGAGACGCGTCTCAAAGCGCACCCCGGCTTCCGCGACGCGTCGCCGCTCGCGCCGCGCTTTCTTGCGCTTTTCGGCGGTGAAGCTGGCGAGGTACTCCTCGAAGCTCCCGTAGCCGCGATTGCACCAATGGAACTGGCAGTCGCGGCGCAGCAGCCAGCCGCGCCGGGCGCACGCCGCCCGCGCGGCCTCATCGACGAACAGCGCGTGCACGCCCGAGAGGCCGTGACTCACCGCGTGACGCTCGAGCTCGGCGAGCAGCTGCGCGGCGCGCTGCTCACTCCCGGGGCCCTCGCGCACCAGCAGACGCGGCCCGGTGGCCGGGGTGAAGGGTGCAGCGAGCGTGAGCTTCGGGTAGTAGCGGCGCCCGAGGCGCTCGTAACCGCGTGCCCAGGCGAAGTCGAAGACGAACTCGCCGTAGGAGTGCGACTTGACGTAGCAGGCCGCCGCCGCGGCGAGGCCGCGCGCATCGCTGAGCGTCAGGTAGCGCGGTTCCCAGCCCGTGCCGCGCCCGACGCAGCGCGTGTGCTCGAGTGCGGCGAGAAACTCGTGACGCGTGAAGGGATTGGCGCCCGCGCCGAGCGCGTTCCACTCGTGCGGCGCGAGTGCTTCGATGCTGCGATGGAATTGGGCCCGGTACACTGGCGATGCCCTGCGGGTCGCTTAAGCCGGCGGCTCCGTGGTGAGCGTCTCGAGATAGCGGTCGGCATCGAGCGCCGCCATGCAGCCGGCGCCGGCCGAGGTGATCGCCTGACGGTAGACACGATCGGCCACGTCGCCCGCGGCGAACACGCCCGGGACGCTGGTTGCGGTCGCATCCCCGTCGGCGCCGCCGCGCACCGTGAGGTATCCGTCACGCATCGCGAGCTGCCCGACAAAGAGTGCGGTGTTCGGAGTGTGGCCGATCGCCACGAACAGGCCCGTCACCGCGAGCTCGCCCGGCCCGGGGCCCCCGAGCGAGCGCAGCCGCACGCCGCTCACGCCGTGCTCATTGCCGAGCACTTCCTCGACCGTGTGGTTCCAGACGAGCGAGATCTTGCCGGCGTGCACCTCGCGGAACAGCCGATCCTGGAGGATCTTTTCCGCGCGCAGCTTGTCACGACGGTGCACCAGCGTCACGTGCTGTGCGATGTGCGACAGGTAGAGCGCCTCTTCGACGGCCGTGTTGCCGCCGCCGACCACGGCGACGCGCTGGCCGCGGAAGAAGAACCCGTCGCAGGTGGCGCACGCCGACACGCCTCGGCCGCGGAACTTCTCCTCCGATTCGAGCCCCAGGTATTTGGCCGCGGCGCCGGTCGCGATGATGAGCGCATCGCAGCTGTAGTCGCTGGCGTCGCCCACCAGGCGCAAGGGACGCACCGTGAGATCCACCGACTGCACGTGATCGTTGATGATCTCGGTCGCGAAGCGCTCGGCGTGAAGGCGCATGCGCTCCATGAGCGCCGGTCCCTGCAATCCCTCCACGTCCCCCGGCCAGTTGTCGACGTCGGTCGTCGTCATCAGCTGCCCGCCTTGCTCCACGCCGGTGATCAGCAGCGGCGCGCGGTTGGCGCGCGCCGCGTACACCGCCGCGCTGTAGCCGGCGGGGCCGCTACCCAGGATGATCAGCCGAGTGTGGCGCATGCGCGTCATGGGTATCTCATGGTAGCAACCTCTCTATAATGACAGCCGTCTATCTAAAGATGGAGTCCCGCTTTTGGCTGAAACGACCGCGCAGGCACGCAGCGCTCCGCGCTTCACGTCGGCCGTGAGCCGCGGCCTGCGCGAGAGCGCCGTGATCGCGCTCGCTCTCGTGGCGCTGGTGCTACTCATGGCGCTCATCACCTATAGTCCCGACGATCCGGGCTTTTCCTTCACCGGCAATCCGGGCGCCGTGCACAACCGCATCGGCGTGGTCGGCGCGTGGCTCGCCGACGTGCTGTTCTTTCTCTTCGGGCGGCCGGCGTTTCTGTTCCCGCTCGTGCTGGGCGCGGCCGGCTGGAGCGTACAGCGCCGCCTGCGACAGGAGGGCGCCTCGCGGGCCAACACGCTGGTGCGCATGCTCGGCTTCGTGCTGGTGCTGGTGGCGAGCTGCGCACTCGCCACGCTCCACTGGCAGCCGGGCGTGCTGCGCCAAAGCGCCGGCGGGGTGGTCGGGAGCCTCGTCGGCGGAGGACTCGCCGCGGGGCTGAATTTTCTCGGCGCGACGCTTCTCATGATCGCCGCGTGGATGGCCGGGCTGTCGCTCGCCTTTGGTGTCTCGTGGTTCACCATAATGGACCGCCTGGGAGCGGCGATCTGGGGGGGCGTCGCCTGGCTGCGCGCGCGCTGGAGCTTCTCGCGCGACGCGGCCGAGGGGCGCGAGCGGCGGGCGGCACGCAAGGAGGCGGTCGAGACTTCGCAGAAGAAGTCCGCCACGCGCGCACCGCCGCGGATCGAGCCGCCGACGCCGGTGGTGGAGAAGAGTGCGCGCGTCGAGCGCGAGCGGCAGGTGCCGCTGTTCGATCCGCCGAAGGCGAGCGAGCTGCCGCCACTGAAACTCCTCGACGACCCCCCGCCCCGCGAGCCGCTCTACTCGGCGGAGGCACTCGAGGCGCTCTCGCGCCTGGTGGAGATGAAGCTCAAGGACTTTGCCATCGATGCCGAGGTGGTGGCGGTGCAACCGGGCCCGGTGGTGACGCGCTTCGAGCTGCGGCCGGCGCCCGGGGTCAAGGCGAGCCAGATCACCTCACTCGCCAAGGATCTCGCGCGCGCGCTCTCGGTGCTGTCGGTACGGGTCGTGGAAGTCATTCCCGGCAAGAGCGTGATGGGCCTCGAGATCGCCAACGAAAAGCGCGAGGTGGTGACGCTCGGGGAGATCATCCGCTCGAAGGCCTACGACGAGCTGCACTCGCCGCTCGCGCTGGCGCTCGGCAAGGACATCGGCGGACAGCCGATGGTCGCTGACCTGACGCGCATGCCGCACCTGCTGATCGCCGGCACTACCGGTTCGGGCAAGTCGGTCGGCATCAATGCCATGGTGCTGTCACTGCTCTACAAGTCCACCGCCGAGCACGTGCGGCTCATCATGATCGACCCGAAAATGCTGGAGCTCTCGGTGTACGAGGGCATCCCGCATCTACTGGCGCCAGTGGTCACCGACATGAAGCAGGCTGCCAACGCGCTGCGCTGGTGCGTGGCGGAGATGGAGCGCCGCTACCAGCTCATGGCAGCGCTCGGCGTGCGCAACATCGTCGGCTTCAATCGCCGCGTGAAGGAGGCGAACGAGGCGGGCAGGCCGATCCGCGACCCGGTGCTCACCATGAAGGCGGCCAACGACCCGAGCATCGACCAGCGCGCGATCCCCGATCTCACGGGGCTGCCGTACGTCGTGGTGGTGGTCGATGAGCTCGCCGACCTCATGATGATCGTCGGCAAGAAGGTCGAGGAGCTCATCACACGCCTGGCGCAGAAGGCGCGCGCCTCCGGCATTCACCTGGTGCTCGCGACGCAGCGTCCTTCGGTGGACGTGATCACCGGCCTCATCAAGGCGAACATCCCCTGCCGCATCGCCTTCCAGGTCTCGGCGCGCGTCGACTCGCGCACCATCCTCGACCAGATGGGCGCGGAGACGCTGCTCGGCCACGGCGACATGCTCTACCTCCCGCCCGGGACCTCGGTGCCGACGCGTGTGCACGGCGCCTTCGTCTCCGACCAGGAGGTGCACCGCGTGGTCGATGCGCTGAAGACGCCGGGGCCGCCGAGCTACATCGAGGAGGTGCTGTCCGGGCCCACGACACCGCTGGCGGGACTCTCCGGCGAGGAAGGCGAAGGCGGCGGCAACGGCGCGGAGGATGCCGAGGCCGACCCGCTCTACGACGAAGCGGTGCGCATCGTCACCACCGAGCGCAAACCCTCCATCTCCTACGTGCAGCGACGGCTCAAGATCGGCTACAACCGTGCCGCGCGCCTGCTCGAGGCAATGGAGCTCGCGGGGTTGGTCGGGCCGCTGCAGCCGAATGGGGCGCGCGATGTTCTCGCGCCCGCGCCGCCGGAGGAGTGAGGTGCGCTCGGCCCTGGTGGCGCCGCTCGTGCTGCTCGGTGCCGTGCGCGTGGCGACCGCCGCGACCGCGGCGGTGACGCCGCTCGATGCGTATCTCGACAATCTGCACACACTGCGCACCACCTTCCTGCAGACGCTCGCCGACGCGCACGGCCGCGAGATCGACCGCGCCACCGGTACGCTCATCGTGGCGCGACCCGGGAAGTTCCGCTGGGACATCCATCCACAGCCGGTCGAGCCAGGCGGCGGCGGGGCGACGCCACCGGGCACGGGCGGCGGGGCGGGGCCACCGGGCACGGGCGGCGCCGCCGGCACCATCCCGGCCGGCGCCGGTCAGCTGCTGGTCTGCGACGGGCGCAACCTCTGGTTCTTCGACCGCGACCTCGAGCAGGTGACGGTGAAGCCGGTCGATGCGGTGCTCTCGGCGACACCGGCCATGCTGCTCTCGGGTGCGGTCGACGTGCGCAAGAGCTTCACCGTCTCGGACGCCGGGCAGCGCCTGGGCCTCGACTGGGTGCTGGTCGAGCCGAACGGCGCGGAGGCGGACTTTCGCCGCGCGCTCTTCGGCTTCGATCACGGCGACCTCAAGCGCATGATCCTCGAAGACAAGCTCGATCAGACCGCGACCATCATCTTCGAGAAGATCGAGCGCAACGGCCCGGTGCGTCCCGCGGAGGTGAGCTTC
>DATIZW010000316.1:0-4123 GCA_035516875.1 Steroidobacteraceae bacterium | reverse complement strand
ATCAACGACGCCTGCGTCATCCTGCGACGGCCGCTGGTGTCCGCGGCCATCCATCGCTTCGAGGGCCAGCTGCTGACCTACGTGCCCGGGCGCGGGCCGTGCTATCGCTGTGCCTTCCCCCAGGGTGCCGAGGCCGTTGTGGGCAACTGCGCCGAGGCAGGCGTCCTCGGGGTGCTGCCGGGCGTGCTCGGCACGCTGCAGGCAACCGAGGCCATCAAGCTCATCACCGGCGCCGGCGAGCCGCTCCTGGGCAGGCTCATCACCTACGATGCGCTCGAGATGCGCTTCAGCGACTTCCGCATCTCGCGCCGCCCCGATTGCGCCGTGTGCGGCGATGCGCCGACGATTACGACGCTGCGCGACGCGCCGGCGGCCCGCCCGCCGGGGGTGCAGCGGCTCTCGGCGACGCAGCTGCGCGACCTCCTGTCACGCGCCGGGGGCGAGCCGCCGCTGCTGGTCGATGTGCGCGAGGTGGCGGAGTTCGGTGCCGGGCATCTCGAGGGAGCCGTCAACATCCCGCTCGGCGAGCTCCCGCTGCGCTTGCCCGAGATCGCTTCTCACCCGCAGCCCATCTTCATCTGCCGCAGCGGCGGGCGCAGCCTTGCTGCATGCCAGATGGCGCTGCGCGCGCAGATCAGCGCGCCCACCAACCTCGAGGGGGGGATGCGCGCCTGGGCCGCCGAAGTGGACCCGACGATCGACGTGCTCTAGGAGCCGGCAGCACCCCTTCGCGGCGAGGAGCGCACCTCTTTCACGCGTCTTTCACGCGCCTTTCACGCACCGGAACGACAGCGCGACTTCGCGAACGACGGCTGTGCGGCCGCCGGCGAGGGCACCCGGATGCGGCCCTTGATGCGCTCGAACGCCGCGTGTGGCTCGTCGACGTACTCGATGAGCTCGAGGTCCTCCGCCGCGATCGTCCCGTGGCGTACCAGCGCATCGAAGTTGACGACCTCCCGCCAGTACGCCGACCCGTAAAGGAACACCGGGATCGAACCATCGAGCTTGCGGGTCTGTGCGAGGGTGAGGATCTCGAACAGCTCATCGAACGTGCCGAACCCGCCGGGAAAGGCGATCAGGGCACGCGCGAGATGGGCGAACCACAGCTTGCGCATGAAGAAGTAGTGGAACTCGAAGCACAGCCCCGGCGTGATGTACGAATTGGGACGCTGCTCCTGTGGCAGGCCGATGTTGAGGCCGATGCTGCGGCCGCCGGCGAGCGCGGCGCCGCGGTTGGCCGCTTCCATGATGCCGGGACCGCCGCCCGAGCAGACGAGCAGCCGCTCGGCGCAGTGCATTCGGCTCCACTCGGTGACCAGCCGCGCAAGCTCGGTCGCCTCTCCGAGATAGCGCGCGAGCGGGCCGCCCGGCGCGGCGCGTGCCGAACCGAAGAACACGACCGTCGCGCTCACCCCGGCGGCGCTGAAGGCACGCAGCGGCGCCAGGTACTCCGAGACGATGCGTATCGGACGCCCCTCATCGGAGTCGATGAACTCCGGATCGTGATAGGCCAGCAGCGGTGTCTGCACGGTGATCCCCTTCGCGGCGCCGGTGAGGGGCGCGTGTCGTGCGCACTGTAACGAAATCCGTCCACGGCATGCGACACTGCCGCGTCATGCGCTGCTCGACCCGCAGGTCCACCTCGCTGCTGCTCGCCACGGCGCTCGTGGCGATCGTCTCGATCGCGCCGTGCGCCGCGCTCGCCGCCGGCGCAGCGCCGAGCGCCGCACCCTCCTCCTCGCCGCCCCTGCCATCGATCGATGCGACCACGACGCTGCTCGTGGTTGCCCCGCATCCCGACGATGAGACGCTCTGCTGCGCGGGGGTGATACAGCGCGTGGCGCGCGCCGGCGGCCGCGTCAGTGTCCTATGGATTACGAGCGGGGATGCCGAACGCATGGGGCTGCTTCTCAATGAGAAGGTCCTGTTCCCCACCCCTTCGCGCGCCCGGCAGTTCGGTGCGCGGCGCATGGCCGAAGCGCGCGCCGCGACGGCACTGCTCGGCGTGCCGCCGGGCGGCCAGCTGTTCCTCGGCTACCCCGACGGTGGACTGCTCGACCTCCTCGGCGGCGATCCCGCGACGTTGCACCGCTCGGGGACGACCGGCGCGACCAGCGTGCCCTATGCCGACGCGCTGTTTCCCGCTCATCCTTACAGCGGTGCGAGCCTCGAGCGTGACTTCGCCGCCGTGCTCGAGCGGGTTCGGCCGACGCTGATCCTCGCGCCGAGTCCCCAGGACAGCCATCCGGACCATCGCGCGGCCGGACTCCTCACGCAGGCCGCGATCCGCCGCGTCTCGATGGCGCAGGTGCGCTACTGGATCGTGCACGGTGGGCAAGGCTGGCCGAGCCCGCGCGAGCTCCTCATGGGGGTGCCACTCACACCCGCCCCGCTCAGCCAGGGGCTCGAGCCGAGGCCGTTCGCGCTCGAGCCGCGCGAAGAGGACCTTCAGCTCGAGGCGCTTCAGGCCTACCGGACGCAGATGTTGCTGATGGCGCCGTTCCTGCTCGCCTTCGTGCGCAGCAACGAGTTGTTTTCGACACTCGCGCAGGCGCCACCGCATCCATCGGCGTGGTGACGGCCGCGGCGTCTCACGGCCGGCGCCAGCGGTCGAGCTGCCGATCGAGCGCGCCGGCGATGTTCTCGCGCAGCCGATCGAGCCAGGCACGCTGGCGCCAGTAACGTCGGCTGATGGCGCGCGACACGCGCAGGTCAGACTCGAAGAGCGCCGCGACCGTATCGGCGAAGCGCGCGTCGGCCACCTCCTGGTTGGCTTCGAGGTTCCAGCGAAAGCTCCAGCGATCGAGATTGCTCGAGCCGATCGACACCCAGTCATCGCACACGATCACCTTGGCGTGCAGCATGTGCGGTTGGTACTCGAAGATGCGCACCCCGTTGCGCAGCATCTTGCCGTAGAAGCGCCGTGCCGCCTGACGCACCCACGGGTGGTCGGTACGTGAGCCCGGCATCAGCAGCCGCACGTCCACCCCACGGCGCGCCGCACGGCGTAGCCCCTTGCGAAAGCGCCTCGAGGGCACGAAGTACGCGCTCATGATCCAGGCGCGGCGCGTGGCGCTGTCGATGCGGAGCCGGACGCCGTTGGCCAGCACCGAGCGCTGCCGCGCCTCCGACAGCGACAACCGTCCGGTGGCCCCCGGTTCGCGCGGCGGGCACGTGCGGGGCGCGACATCGAGCTCCGCACCGCAGCGGCGCCAGGTGCGGGCGAAGGCGCGATGCCAGTCGGCGACCACCGGGCCCTCGATCCGCACCATGACCTCGCGCCACGGGCCGCGCGGGCCGCGGGCGAACTGATCGGTGAGTCCCGCGCCGCCGACGAAGGCGGTGCAGCCGTCCGTCACCAGGAGCTTGCGATGATCGCGCAGCAAGTTGCCGAGACGGTTGCTGAGGCGCAGCGGGTTGAAGAAGCGCAGCTCCACACCTGCCGCCTGCAGGCGGCGGCGATCCGCGCGCGAGAAGCCGAGCGCGCCGAAGCCGTCGAACACCACGCGCACCTGCGCGCCGCGGCGCACGGCCTCGCCGAGCGCCGCGATGAAGCGTGTAGTGATGGCGCCCGAGTGCACGAGATACATCTCGAAAAGCACCGAGACGGTGGCCGCATCGATCGCCTTGAGCATCGCCTCGAAGAACTCGCCACCGCCGTCGAGCAGCTGGAACAGGTTTCCGGTTCGCCACGGCCACCCCGTGGTTGTAAATTGCTCGATATCGTGAGCGCTCGTCATGCGCGAACAATGACCGACCTGCGCAGAGGATGCTACTGCGGGGCGCTGCTGCTCGCCGTGCTGCTCCTGCCCGCCGCAAGCGCCGCCGCGGTGCTGGATGCGGTGAATGCCGTACGGCGCGGCGGCTGCGGGGCCCATCCCGCGGCGGTGCCACCACTGCGCGAGAACGCGCGGCTCGACGCCGTCGCGCAGCGCTTGTCGCAGGGGGAGGAGCTGCACGCCGCCGAGCAGGGCGCGGGCTACCACGCCGTGAGCTCCTTCTCGGTCAAGATCTCGGGCGTGCCCCCGAGCGGCGACGTCGCGAACATCGTCGCCCGGCAGTTCTGCCCGCAGATCACCAACCCTGTATTTCGCGACTTCGGCACCTGGCGCATCGGCGGCGA
>DATIZW010000315.1:0-13117 GCA_035516875.1 Steroidobacteraceae bacterium | reverse complement strand
CACTACGACTACCTGGTGCTGTCTCCGGGAGCGGTCGACAATTACTTCGGCCACGAGGAATGGCGGCAGTTTGCGCCCGGCATGAAGGAGGTGGAGGAGGCGACCTACATCCGCTCGCGCCTGCTACGCTCGTTCGAGAGCGCCGAGATCGAGCCCGATCCCGCCGAGCGCGCCGCGCAGCTCACCTTCATCATCGTCGGCGCCGGTCCGACCGGTGTCGAGCTCGCGGGTGCCATCAAGGAACTGGCGGTCGACGTGATCCCGCGCGATTACCGTGTCGCCGACACCCGCCACGCGCGCGTCATACTCATCGAAGCGGGCGAGCGCGTGCTGCCGGCCATGCATCCGGCATCCTCGGCCCGTGGCCTGGCGCAGCTGTGCACCCTCGGTGTCGAGGTGAGGCTCGGCGCACCCGTGACCGAGGTGCTTGCCGACGGCGTCATGGTAGCGGGCGAGCGGCTGCGCAGTTACAACGTCACCTGGACCGCGGGGGTGCGCGCTGCCGGCCTGAGCGGCGCCCTCGGTGTGCCGCTCGGTCCCGGCGGCCGGGTGCGCGTGGAGCGCGACTGCTCCCTGCCCGGGCACCCGGAAGTGTTCGTGATCGGCGATGCGGCGTGGCTCATCGACGGTGCGAGCGGTAAACCCGTGCCGGGCGTCTCGCAGGGGGCACTGCAGATGGGGCGTTATGTCGCAGGAGTGATCGCGGCGGAGCTGCGCGGTGAGCGCAGCGCGCGCGTGGCGCCCTTTCGCTACCGTGACTGGGGATCGGTCGCCACAGTCGGCAAGTCGCGGGCCGTGGTAGAGCTCGGCTGGCTGCGCTTCGGCGGCTTCCTGGCGTGGCTTGCCTGGATGGCGCTGCACGTGACGGTGCTCATCGGCTTCCGCAACCGCCTCGCGGTGCTCGCTTCGTGGATCTACAGCTACGTCTTCTTCAGGCGCGGCTCGCGTCTGATCACCCGCTCGGCGCCGGCCCCTGAGCAGACTCCATAGATGGCGACGCCCACCCATCCGCCACGGCACGCCAGCGTGAGCGCCGGCGCTGGCGAAGCCCTCACGCTGCGCGGCTTCTTCGGCGTGTTCCGGTACAGTCGCCGCGCGCTCGAGCTCGTCTGGAGCACCAACCGGCCACTCACGCTCTCGCTCGCCGTGCTCACACTGCTCGCCGGCGTTCTGCCGGCGTCGGTGGCCTACGTCGGCGCGCTGATCGTGGATGCGGTGGTGAGCGCGATGCGCTCGGGCGGCGCCGCGACCCGCGTCGTGGAGCTGGTGGCGCTCGAGGGTGGGCTGGTCGCGGCGATCGCCGCTGCGCAGCGTGGACTGTCGCTGTGCCAGTCGCTGCTGCGCGCGCAGCTCGGACAGCGCGTCAACGTCATGATCCTCGAGAAGGCCCTGACACTCGAGCTGCAGCACTTTGAGGACTCCGAGTTCTACGACAAGCTCACGCGAGCGCGCCGCGAGGCCTCGACGCGGCCACTCAGCCTGGTGACGCGCACCTTCGGCCTGGTGCAGAACGGCATCTCGCTCGTGAGCTACGGCGTGCTGCTCGCGCACTTCTCGCCCTGGGCCGTGGCAGTACTGCTGCTCGCAGGGCTGCCGGCCTTCGTGGCCGAGGCGAAGTTCTCCGGTGATGCCTTTCGTCTGTTCCGCTGGCGCTCACCCGAGACGCGCATGCAGATCTATCTCGAGACCGTGATCGCGCGCGAGGATCATGCCAAGGAGGTCATGCTGTTCGGCCTCGGGCCGCGCCTGCTCGAGCGCTACCGTGACATCTACCGCCGCCTCTACGCGGAGGATCGTGCGCTCACGGTGCGGCGCGACGTGTGGGGCTTCGTCCTGGGCTCGATCGGCACCGCCGCACTCTACGGCGCCTACGCGTGGATCGCGATCACCACCGCACGGCGCCTCATCACGCTCGGGCAGATGACGATGTACGTGGCCCTGTTTCGTCAGGGCCAGGCGGCGGTGTCGGCGATGCTGGCCGCAGTCGGTGGCATGTACGAGGACAACCTGTACCTGTCGACGCTTTACGAATACCTCGAGGCGCATGTGCCGCGTCCGAGCGGCGCGCTGCGGCGCGGTCCGTTGCCGGATGACGGTGTGCGCTTCGAGGACGTGAGCTTCACTTACCCGGGCGCCGAGGAGCCCGCGCTCGAGCACGTCACGCTGCATCTCAAGCCGGGGACGAGTCTCGCACTGGTCGGCGAGAACGGCTCGGGCAAGACGACGCTGATCAAGCTGCTCACGCGGCTCTACGCGCCCACGGCGGGACGCATCCTGCTCGACGGTCAGGATCTCGCCGCCTGGGATGAGAATGCGCTGCGCGAGCGCATTGGCGTGATCTTCCAGGATTTCGTGCGCTACCAGATGCTGGTGGGCGAGAACGTCGGCGCGGGCGATGAGCGCTTCTTCGACGACGAGCAGCGCTGGCGCAGCGCGGCGCTCAAGGGACGCGCCAGCGAGTTCATCGAGGCGTTGCCTGCCGGCTACCACACGCAGCTCGGCAAATGGTTCCGCGACGGGCGCGAGCTCTCGGGTGGGCAGTGGCAGAAGATTGCTCTGGCGCGGGCGTTTATGCGCACGCGCGCCGACATCCTGGTGCTCGATGAGCCGACCGCCGCCATGGACGCGCAGGCCGAGGCCGAGGTGTTCGAGCACTTCCGCCAGCTGGCGCGCGATCGCATCATCATCCTCATCTCGCACCGCTTCTCCACCGTGCGCATGGCAGATCAGATCGCTGTGCTCAACCGCGGGCGCGTAGTCGAGCGGGGCACCCACGAGCAGTTGATGGTCCTCAACGGCCGCTACGCGCACCTCTTCACGCTGCAGGCACGCGGCTACCGCTGATGCCGGACAACTCACCTCACCAACCGAGCATTCCGCAGCGACCTCGGCAACCGGGCTATCGATGCCTGACGCACAGCTCACCTCGCCAGCCGAGCACTCCGTCGGGACCTCGGCGAACGGGCTATCGATGACGGCTGCGCAGCGCAGGCCTCGGTGCTGCGGCGGACCTCAATTCTGCGGCGGGGTGGGAGTTTGCGACGAGGTGGGGTTTTGCGGCGAGGCGGGGTTTTGCGGCGAGGCGGTGCCCGGCGGCGCGGCGGCGCTCTGCTGCGCCTTGGCGCGCATGTCCGCCGTCATGCGCCGGTAGTCGATGCTGCGGATTTCCTCGATCGGGCACACCATGCGGCCGGTCGGTGCCGAATCGATCGTGACCGAGTCGAGGTGCGCGCTCACCGTGCCGCCGGTCGAGGTGACGCCGATGGTGTTGATGACGAAGCGCAGGTCGCAGGACGACCATACCTTGAGCAGATAGGCGTCGCTCGGGGTGGTGAACACCACCAGCTGGTCACGGCCGAGCTGCTCCCAGCTGTAGAAGTGGCCGAGCCAGGTGAAGCGGTCGATGGGCGGCCCGGCATAGGCGCGGTAGCGCGCCAGTGCCTGTTGTTGGGGGCTCGTCGCCGCCGCGGCCGCATCGCCCGGCTGTGGCGGATGGCTGGCACAACCGCCGAGCAGGGCGAGCAGCGCCGCCGCTGGCGCGAGTGCCCGTGGGTTGTGTCGCATGCACGGCTCCTCGACGCGGGTATGCCGTCGTCAACGTGCGGGCCGCGCTGGCGTTGACACTTCGCCGGCCGCGGCCCCGCCCTGCAGGTCAGCGCTCAGGAGCGCTACCGGGAACTCCGCGAGCGCATCTCCAACAGTTATGCCGCGCACATCGCCCCGGCGCTGTGGCTGCAGTGGCGTGCCGTCGAGCGCGTTGCGCAGCGACTGCGCCGCGCGTCCATCGCGCGGCAACTCGACGAACGTATCCTGCCAGACCTCGGATCCGAGCGGCAGACGCGCGGGATCATCGAGCAGACGCCGGTACAACCGCGGCGCGATGACGACGAGCGAGTCGCGCGCGCAGCGCCGCGTGAATGCGCACACGTGCGCGGCGCGCTCGCCGTACACCCGTAACCGCCGATAGTCTCCGTGGCTGAAGAGGTGCGGCAGCGCGCGCCGCAGCTGCAGCGTCTTCCAGGTGACGAGCAGCTTGCCACGCCCGTCCTCGAGACTCTCGGCCAGCTCGCGCAGCGAAGGCTGCGCGGCGCCACGCCGCTCGAGATCCGCGAGCAGTGCGCGCCGCCGCGCGTAATCGACGGGACGGCGGTTGTCCGGATCGACCAGCGAGAAGTCCCACAGCTCGTTGCCCTGGTAGACGTCGGGAACCCCGGGCGCGGTCAGCTTGCACAACGTCTGCGTGAGGCTGTTGAGCAGCCCGAAACGCGTCACGCGCCGCGCGAACTCGACGAAGTCGGCGAGGAACAGGTTGTTGCCGCGCGCCTCGAGCACGCCGCGCATGAACTGCAGCAGCGCCTCCTCGTACGCCGGATCGGACTCGGTCCAGCTGGTACGTACCTTGGCTTCGCGCACCGCCTTGATCATGTAGGCCTCGAGGCGCTCGCGGTACGCCGCCGCGCCGGCTCCGGTGGGGGCCGCGAACGGCCAGCTGCCGAGCAGGGTCTGATAGAAATGGTACTCGTCGTTGGCGGAGGGGGCCGGCTCGCCGTCGATCGCGCGCTTGCGCGTGCGGTTGATGCGCATCCAGCGGCGTACCGCATCGCGCCACGGTGTGGTCATCTCGGAGAGCACGTCGAGCCGCGCGCGTACGTCTTCGGAGCGCTTGGTGTCATGGGTGGAGGTGGCGAGCATCTCGTGCGGCCAGTGACGCGTGCGGTACTCGGCGTCGGCGTGGAACGCACGCACACCGCCGCCATAGTTGCCCGGCTCGCTGCCGACGTCGTTGAGCGAGATCAGCCGGTTGAAGCGATAGAGCGCCGTGTCCTCGATGCCCTTGGCGGTGATCGGCGCAGTGATCTGCTGGAATTTCATGACGAAAGCGCGCATGGCGCGCCGCTGATCGTCGCTGCTCGCCGGCAGCTCGAGCAGCAGCGCGCTGCGCACGAAGTCGAACACCGAGGCCTCGGTGGCAGCGCGGCGCCGCCGCGCGGCGGCGATGGCCCACTCGATGTAGCGGCGATCGCTATCGGAGACCGAGTCGGCAATGTAGGTGCGGTATACCGGAAAGCAGGCGATGACCTCGGCGAGCGTCTGCCGCAGGCTGTTGAAGGTGAAGTCACGGGTACTGCGGTCCGAGCGCGCGATGCGCGCCAGCTGGTTGGTGGCGACGTTGAGCTCGGAGGCGAGCGAGCGACGCAGCACCAGCTGCTGGCACTGGTAGGTGACGTCGCGCCACTCGAGCGTCTCTCCGGTGACGCCGCGGTAGACGCGGTCCATGCGCACGCGCGTGGCCGAATCGATGAGCATGCGGTTGACGACGTTGAGGAAGTGATAGCCGGTCTCGCCATGTACCGGCCAGTCGGACGGCAGGTGCTCGAAGGACGCCGTGATCTTCTCGACCACCAGGTAGAGCGCGCGTGGCCAGGGCCGACCGGTGACCGCGGCAATGCGCCGCTGCAGGCGGCGCACGTACCCCGCGGGGTCGTACAGACCGTCGGCATGGTCGACGCGCAGACCGTCGATCTTGCCCTCGGCGATCAGCTGCAGCACCAGGCGGTGCGTGACCTCGAACACCGTCTCGTTGTCGACGCGCAGCGCCGCGAGGTCGTTGACGTCGAAGAAGCGCCGGTAGTTGATGTCATCGGCCGCGACCCGCCAGTAGGCGAGATGGTAAGCCTGCAGCTCGAGCAGCTCGTGCAGCGCGTCGAAGCTGGCGGGCTCGGCCGGTGTGCCGGCGAAGCTGCGCACCGCCGCCTCGAGCGCGGACGCCACCGCGGCATTGCCGGCCGCGAGCACTGCCAGGCGCCGCTTGTGCAGCTCCTTGGCGCGGCTGCGCTCGCTCGCCTGCTCGGGAGTCGCTGCGCGACGGTCCGGTAGCGCCGCCAGCGCGCGGCGAATGTTCTCGAGCTCGGTGCTGGCGACCAGTGCCGGCACGCGGTCGAGGATGCGGGGATAGGTGCGTGGATCGAGCGGCAGGCGATGCGACTGGTAATAGACGGCGAACGAGCCGGAGCGCGGTTCGAAGCGCAGCTGCAGCTCGCCGCGCTCGAGCACCGTGCCGTACGGGTCGGACAGCACCGGCACGAGGACCTTGTGCGCACGGTCGGGACTCGAAGGGTCCCAGTCGATGTCGAAGAACCCCGCGTAGAAGGACGCCTCGCCGTTCTCGAGCACATCCATCCACCACTCGTTGTCGGCGCCGAGGATGCCGACGTGATTGGGCACAATATCGACGATGTGCCCCATGTCGTGTGCCCGCAGCGTGGCGACGAACTCCTCGAACTGCGCACGGTCGCCGATTTCGGGGTTGAAGGCATTGTGATCGACGACGTCGTAGCCGTGCGCGCTGCCGGTGCGGGCGCGGAAATACGGCGAGCAGTAGACGTGACTGATACCGAGCGCGGCGAGGTAGGGAACGATGGCGGTCGCATCGCGGAAGGTGAAGCCGGCGTTGAGCTGCAGCCGGTAGGTGGCGCGTGGTATGGCGGGGCCTTCCCCGGGGGCGGGCGGGCGGCCGCCGCGGCGCCGCGCGCGGCGTCCCTCAGTGCCGTTCACGTACGCGCTCCAGCAACCACAGCACGCTCCACGCGGGCAGCTCCTTGCGCGCGAGCGTCGCACGGATCCCGGGATGCGTGGCAAAGATCACGCGGCCGGCCACGCGACACGGCAGCGGCGCGGGGAGCGAGCTGAGATTGGCGATCAGGTGCAGCGTCTTACCGTGGGCAGGCCAGTCGACCGCGAAGGCGCCATCGCCCCCCGAGCGGGTACAGCGTCCGGCGCGCAGCTGTGGTATCAGCGGCACGATGTCGCGCCGCCGGATCGCGAGCAACCGCCGGTGATCGAGCAGTGCGCGCGCGTGACGGCCTTCGCTCAAGCGGCGCCAGTCGAGACGCGCCGCCTGGAACGTTGCCGGGTCGCCGGGGTCGAGGCCGCCGGGGAATTCACGGTTGCGGTGCTCGCGCACCCGGGCCAGGAGCTGCGGCTCGAAATCGCAGAACCAGGGGAACGGCTCGGTGGCCGCCCATTCCTCACCCATGAACAGGAGCGGCGGCTGCGGCGCGAGCAGCAGCACCGCGGCCGCGGCGCGCAGTGCCGCGGGCTCGCGCAGCAGCGCCGCGAGACGCTCGCCGCGGGCGCGATTGCCGATCTGATCGTGATTCTGCAGGAAGTTGACGAAGGCGCTCGGCGGCAGGTGCGCGCTGCTCTGCCCGCGCGCCGCCCCGGCGTGGTGCGATACCTCGCCCTGATAGGCGAAGCCCTGCGCCAACGCGCGACACAGCAGCGCGTGCGGACGCTCGGCGAAGTCCAGGTAGTAGCCGTGGGTCTCGCCGCTCAGCATCACGTGCAGGCTGTGATGCACGTCGTCGTTCCACTGCGCATCACAGCTGCCCGCGGCCCCTTCGGGGCCGAGAAAGCGCACGGCGTTGTCGAAATTCTCGAGTGTCAGGTACACGTGGCGCTCGCGGCCCGGCCCGGCCCGCGCGGCCGCGGCGATCTCGTTGACGATGTGCGGCTCGCTGGCATCGTGAACGGCGTGAATCGCGTCGAGACGCAGGCCGTCGAGATGGAACTCCTCGAGCCAGTAGAGGGCGTTGTGCAGGAAGAAGTCACGCACCGTGCGGCTGTGCGGCCCGTCGAAGTTGATCGCTGCGCCCCACGGAGTGCCGTGGCGCTCGGTGAAGAACTGCGGCGCGTAGCAGTCGAGGTAGTTTCCTTCGGGACCGAAATGGTTGTAGACCACATCGAGCAACACCGCGAGGCCGTGACGGTGCGCGGCGCACACCAGCCCTTTCAGCTCCTCGGGTCTGCCGTAGGAGGCCTGCGGGGCATAGGGCAGCACGCCGTCGTAGCCCCAGCCGCGCGTGCCCGGGAAGGCCGCCACCGGCATGAGCTCGATGGCGGTGATGCCGAGGCGCGCGAGATGCTCGAGACGTGGCGTCACGGCGGCATACGTGCCCGGTGCATTGAAGGTGCCGACGTGCAGCTCGTAGATCACCGCGGTGTGCCACGGTGGCGCGCGCCAGGCGGTGTCGTCCCACACGTATGCGGTGGGGTCGATCACCTCGCTCGGACCGTGCACGCCGTGCGGGTTGCTGCGCGCGGCGGGATCCGCCACCTCCGCACCGTCATCGATGCGAAAGCGATAGAGGCTCCCGGCGCGCGCCGTTGCCGTCTCGAGGCCGAACCAGCCGCCCGCGAGCGCCTCCATCGCCAGGGCGCGCGCTGCACCGTGCTCGTAGAGCAGCAGCTCGACGCGTCGTGCCGCGGGCGCCCACAGCCGGAAGCGCACCTTGCCGGCAGCCGTCAGCTCCGCGCCGAACGGCATGAAGTGCCGCCGTCGCACCGTCGGCTCCCTGGCGCTGCGATCATCCATAGTGGCGCAAGCTCCCGCGTGGGGTTTGCCGCAGCGCCTCAGACCGCTTCGGCGGCGAGACGGCGCAGCGGCACACCGGCCCACTCGGGCCGGGCGAGCAGCTCGTGCTGCAGGTCGGCGCACGCCGCCTCGATCTCGAACAGTCGCAGCAGCGGGCGGACCTCGGCGAACGACGCATACAGGCCACACGAACGCGCAATCTCGTCGTAGGTCGAGATGAACATCTGGCGGGTCTGCTGCTCCCAGGCATCGAGCTGCGGCTCCCAACGGCCACGCTCGTCCGCGGGAATCACCGAGCATTGTTGTAACGCCATCCGCCGCGCGTATGCAAACGAGCGCAGCATGCCGGCCACGTCGGTGAGTGGCGAGCGTCGGCGTCGCTGTACGGCAATGCCCTGGTCGGGCGTACCTTCGAAGTCGGTGATGACGAAGTCATTGCGCCTGAGCAGCACCTGTCGCAAGTGATAGTCCCCGTGTACACGGATCTTCACGGCGTTGGGGGCGCGCTGGTCGCGGTCGTCGAGGCTGCGCAGCAACGCGCTGCGGCGCGCCTGCACCGTGGCGGCGTCCGCGGCGGCCGCCGCGGCCAGCCGCAGCGGCGGCTTCGCCAGCATGATAAGCGCCGCGCGCACGGCGCTGCGCGTGCTGCGCCGCCACTCGGCAACGTCCGCGGCGCTGATCGGCTGGGGAGCAAGCGCAGGCTCGGCTGTGGCTGCGGCCAGCGCGCCGTGCAGCTGGGCCGTGCGCGTGGCGAGCGTGCTGACGAGCGCGAGATACAGGCCGTGCACGTCGGCGGGCAGCGGCGCGCGCGTCACGCGCTCCTCGAGGAAGCGCACCAGGTAGTTGACGGTGTAGTCCCAGCCGTCGCCCTGGTTCGGGACGAAGGCATGCAGCAGCGCCAACGTGCAGGCGGCGCCCGCGGCGGGCTGATACTCGATGAAGCCAGCGAGCGGCGCGCTGCCGGGAAAGTGCGCCACCTCGGTGAGATAGCGGCCGATCTCCACGCCAGGGTTGGTGCCCGGACGAAGCCGGCGGCAGATCTTGAGAAAGAATGCATCGCCGACGCGCACCGTGGTGTTGGCACCTTGCGCGCCGGCGGGTACCACCGCAGCCGTCGCGCTGTATCCGCCGTGCAGCCGCTCGTACGCGCTGGTGGCCGTGCAGCGCAGTCGCGCCGCCTGTGTCGGGAAATCGCGTTGCGCGCCGACCGCATCGATGAGCGCGCGGCAGAAGTCTTCGTCGGCCGCGGCGTCCGCCAGGACGCCGGTTGCCGCGTGCTGGCGCACCCGCGCGAGCGCCGCCGGCAGTAGCCGGCGGTAGCGCGCCTCATCGCTGTCCTCGAGCGCCATGGCGAGCGGCAGGAAGTAGCGACCGGCCTGGGCTCCGCTGTGTATCTCGAAGATGGCCACCAGCCAGCGGTCGAGCGGGGAATCTTGCTGCACGGAGTCGCTGAGCGTTGCCCCGGTGAGGCCTGCGCCGCGCGCCGCGGGGGGCGCGGGCAGCGCGACGGCGGGCGCCGCCCAGCGCTGCGTGGCGAGGAACCCCGGCACCACGCGCCCCTCGAGTTGCGAGCGCAGCGCCTCGGCGAGCTTCACGCGCCAAGGGTCGACGCGCTCGGGGAAGAAGCTGCGCCAGCCGTCGATCAGCACCAGGGTCGGCAGATCCTCGCGTGCGGTACGATCGTCGTGCCAGGGCGGTGCCTCGGCCTCGCGACTGAGGCGAAACCAGTAGAACGCGTAGCCGGGAAGCGTCAGGAGGTAGGGCAGCTCGCCGATGGGCGGGAAGGCCGCGCGACCGAGCAGCTCGATCGGTACCGCGCCCTTGTGCTCGGCGAGATCGAGCTCGACCGGTTGCGCCGAGCGCGACAGGTTTGCCACGCACAGGATCGCATCGGCGCCGAACTGGCGCAGGTACACCAGCACGCGGCGATTGCCCGGCCGGATGAAGCGCAGCGTGCCGCGGCCGAAGGCCTGTGAGCTGCGGCGCACCTGCAGCATACGCTTCATCCAGTTGAGGAGCGAGGAGCGATCGCGGATCTGCGCTTCGACGTTCACCGCCTCGTAGCCGTACACCGGATCCATGATCGGCGGCAGGTAGAGCTGCTGCGGATCGGCACGCGAGAAGCCGGCGTTGCGGTCGGGGCTCCACTGCATCGGCGTACGCAGGCCGTTGCGATCGCCGAGGAAGACGTTGTCGCCCATGCCGATCTCGTCGCCGTAGTAGATGACCGGTGAGCCCGGCATCGACAGCAGCAGGCTGTTCATCAGCTTGATGCGCTCGAGGTCATTCTCCAGAAGCGGTGCGAGGCGGCGTCGGATACCGAGGTTGAGCCGCGCGCGCGGATCGGCGGCGTACGACTGGTACATGTAGTCGCGCTCGCGGCTGGTCACCATCTCGAGTGTCAGCTCGTCGTGATTGCGCAGGAAGATCGCCCACTGGCAGGTGTCGGGAATCTCCGGCGTCTGCTCCATGATCTCCACGATCGGGTGGCGGTCCTCCTGGGCGATGGCCATGTACATGCGCGGCATCAGCGGGAAGTGGTACGCCATCTGGCATTCGTCGCGGCCATCGCCGAAGTAATCGCGCACGTCCTCGGGCCACTGATTGGCTTCCGCGAGCAGCATGCGATCGGGGTACTTGGCGGAAATGGCGCGGCGGATGATGCGGATGATCTCGTGCGTCTCGCGCAGGTTCTCGTTTTTGGTGCCCTCGCGCTCGACCAGGTAGGGGATGGCATCCAGGCGGAAGCCGTCGACCCCGAAGCGCAGCCAGAAATCCATGACGCGCAGCGTCGCGCGCAGCACGTGCGGGTTGTCGAAGTTCAGGTCCGGCTGGTGGCTGAAGAAGCGGTGCCAGTAGTAGGCGCGCGCCTCGGTGTCCCACGCCCAGTTGGAGCTCTCGGTGTCGCGGAACACGATACGCGTGCCCGCGTAACGCTGCGGGGTGTCGCTCCACACGTAGTAGTTGCGCTTCTGCGATAGCGGTGGCGCGCGGCGCGCCGCCTGGAACCAGGGGTGCGCGTCGGAGGTGTGGTTGAGAACCAGCTCGGTGATCACGCGCAGATTGCGGCGGTGCGCCTCGCGCACGAAGGTGCGGAATTCGGTGCGCGTGCCGTACTGCGGGTGGATGTTGTGGTAGTCAGCGATGTCGTAGCCGTCGTCGCGCCCGGGCGAGGGATAGAACGGCAGCAGCCAGATGGTGTTGACGCCCAGATCCTGGATGTACTCGAGCTTGCGGGTGAGTCCGCCGAAGTCGCCGCAGCCGTCGTCATTAGCGTCGAAGAAGGCACGCACGTGCACTTCGTAGATCACTGCGTCCTTGAACCACAGCGGATCGCTCTGCGGAGCGTGCCGGCGTCGCGCGGTCATGCGCTCGCGCTACTCCGGGCTCAGTATCACGACGGCGAGCGGCGGCAGCCGCACGCCGAGTGAGTGGGCGTGGCCGTGCGCGCCGATCGGCTCGGAATCGACCGCACCAAGGTTGCCCTGGCCGCTGCCGCCGTAGTCGGCGGCGTCGCTGTTGAGCCGCTCGCGCCAGCGTCCGGCGTGCGGCACGCCGATGCGGTAGGGCGCGCGCGGTACTGGCGTGAAGTTGCAGGCGACCAGCACCGGGTCGGCGGAGTTGCCCCAGCGCAGGAACGAGATGACGCTCACGTCGGCATCGTCGCAGTCGATCCACTGGAAACCGGCTTCGCTGAAGTCCTGCTCGTACAGCGCGGGGGTCGAGCGGTAGAGCTGGTTCAGGTCGCGGATCCAGCGCCGCACCCCGGCGTGCAGCGGGTATTGCAGCACATGCCACTCGAGGCTCTCCTCGTGCTGCCACTCGCGCCGCTGGCCGAACTCACCCCCCATGAACAGTAGCTTCTTGCCCGGATGGGTCCACATGTAGCCGAACAGCAGCCGCAGGCTGGCGAACTGCTGCCACTCGTCGCCCGGCATCTTGCCGATCAGCGAGCCCTTGCCGTGCACCACCTCGTCGTGCGACAGCGGCAGCACGAAGTTCTCGCTGAAGGCGTACCAGATGCTGAAGGTGAGGCGGCTGTGGTGGTACTTGCGGTGCAGCGGGTCCTGCTGGAAGTACTTCAGGGTGTTGTGCATCCACCCCATGTTCCATTTCAGGCCGAAGCCGAGGCCGCCGAGGTGGGTCGGGCGCGACACCATCGGCCAGGCGGTGGACTCCTCGGCGATCGTCTGGGTGGCCGGGTGATCACGGTACACCGCGAGGTTCAGTTGCTTGAGGAATTCGACCGCATCGAGGTTTTCGTGGCCGCCGTAGCGGTTGGGGATCCATTCACCGGCGCGTCGCCCGTAGTCGAGATACAGCATCGACGCCACGGCGTCGACGCGCAGCGCATCGATGTGATAGCGGTCGAGCCAGAACAGCGCGCTGCTGCCGAGGAAGTTGCGCACCTCGGCGCGTCCATAGTTGAAGATCGAGCTGTTCCACTCGGGATGGAACCCCTGACGCGGGTCGGCGTGCTCGTAGAGATGTGTACCGTCGAAGCGCGCCAGCCCGTGCGCGTCACTCGGGAAGTGCGACGGTACCCAGTCGAGGATCACGCCGATGCCGCGCTGGTGCAGGTGGTCGACGAAATACATGAAGTCCTGCGGCGTGCCGTAGCGCGCGCTCGGCGCGAAGTAGCCCGTGACCTGGTAGCCCCACGAGCCGTAGAACGGATGCTCCATCACCGGCAGCAACTCGACATGCGTGAAGCCGAGCTCGGTCACGTAGTCGGCGACCGCC
>DATIZW010000314.1:0-4347 GCA_035516875.1 Steroidobacteraceae bacterium | reverse complement strand
CTGGCTGGTGGCGAGCGCCCGCAAGGCGCAGGTGCTGCGCGAGCTGCTGATTGCCGCGCAGCACGACCCGGACGCCGTCAACGCGATCGTCGCGCCGGCCGGCCAACCGATCGGCGCGCGCACGCCGGAGGAAATTGCGCTTTCGGTGCTGGCCTCGGTGGTGGCCGTGCGCCGCGCCGCGCACGGCGCAGCCGCCGCGCACGGTGCAGCCGATGCGCACGGTGGAGCCGACGTGCACGGCGGAGCCGACGTGCACGGCGCAGCCGACATGCACGGCGCAGCCGACATGCACGGTGCAGCCGCCACGCACGGTGCAGCCGCGGCGGACGTGGTGGCCGAGGCGGCAGGCAGAACGCCGACTGCGACAAAGGCGATCGAGCGGAAGGTGGCTGCTCCAGTGGGTTTGGACGATACGGCGTCTGGCGGCGCTGCGCCGAAGTGCTGCGGCGACTGACATGGGCTGTCTCCTCAAGCAGAGCGGTCTTTACAGCCGTATGTCCATCGGTGCGGTACTGCTCGCCGCCGGCGCCGGCACACGTATGGGCGGACGCCCGAAGGCACTCCTCGAGCTCGGCGGCGTCCCGCTCGTGCTGCGCCAACTGATCGCACTGTCCGGTGCCGGTGTCGACGAGCTCGTCATCGTGCTCGGGCATCACGCCGAGCGCATCATGCCGGTGATCGAGCGTTTTCCAGTCACCCTGGTGCACAACCCGCGACCAGAGGACGGGCAGGTGTCCTCGCAACGGCTCGGACTCGCCGCGCTCAACCCCAAGGTCGATGCGGTGCTGGTGGCCCTGGTCGATCAGCCGCTGATCGATGAGGAGGACATCACCGCCGTGATCGGCGCATTCAAGAAGCGCCCCGAGGGCACGGCGGTGCTCGTGCCGCACGTCGCCGGCCAGCCCGGCAACCCGGTCATCTTCAGCGCCGCGGTGCGCGAGGCGATTCTCGGCGGCGAGATGAATGTCGGCTGCCGGCAGTGGCGCGAGGCGCACCCGGCAGCGGTGGCGAGCTTCGACACCGACAATCGCCGTTTCGTGCTCGATGTCGATACACTGGAGGATATCGAGCGATTCGAGCGCGACACGGGTCACGCGCTGCGCTGGCCGGCGCGGCTGGCTGTGACGGGGTGAACACCCGGGACGCGCACTCACAGACACAGCGTCGCCAACGGATGTACTCATGATCGACTCCGCCTCAACCTCCGTTCCCACACTGGCACTCATTCGCGAGGCGCGCGAGCGCATCAACGAGTTCATCCGCTGCACCCCGGTGCTGACCAGCCAAACGCTCGATGCCCGGGTGAACGCGCGACTCTACTTCAAGTGCGAGAACTTCCAGCGCGCCGGAGTTTTCAAGTCGCGCGGTGCCTTCAATGCCGTGCTGTCGCTGAGTGAGACCGAGGCACAGCGCGGCGTGGTGACCAGCTCTTCGGGAAACCAGGCGGCGGCCCTGTCGCTCGCCGCGCAGACGCGTGGCATTCCCGCCTACATCGCCATGCCAAAAGTCGCACCGAAGTCGAAGATCGCAGCCGTGCAGCGCTATGGCGGGCGGATCGTCTGGGTCGAAGGCAAGGGGGAAGTCCCGACGTCGGAAGAGTACGAAGCCACCGCCGAGCGCATCCGGGCCGAAACCGGCGCATCCCCGGTGCATCCCTACAACGATCCCCGCACGATTGCCGGGCAGGGGACCTGCACGCTGGAGTTTCTCGAGCAACAGGGGGATCTCGATCTGCTGTTCGCACCGGTCGGCGGCGGCGGGTTGCTCTCCGGGACTGCACTTGCAGCGAAGTCCCTGCGGCCGACATTGCGTGTCATCGGGTGCGAGCCCGAGACCGTGGATGACGCGCAGCAGTCGCTGCGCCTCGGCAGGATCGTCCCGCAGCTGCAGCCGCAACGTACCATTGCCGACGGATTGCGCACCTCGCTGGGGGATCTTACGTTCTCGCTGATTACGCGCTACGCCGATGAGATCGTGACGGTGCCGGAGGAGTCCATCGTGAGCGCGATGCGGCTCGCGTGGGAGACCCTCAAGATCGTCATCGAGCCGAGCAGCGCCGTGGCGCTCGCGGCGGTGCTGGAGAAGCGACTGCCCGTCGGCGGGAAGTCGGTCGGTATCATCCTCTCGGGCGGCAACGTGGACCTCGATCGCCTGCCCTGGCTGCCAGCGCACTGACCGTGCCCGCGCATTGCGGCGACGTGGATCGGCCCGCATGAGGGCGGCATCGTATTCGGCAGCCGAGACGCTTCGTGACGGGCGGCGGGTCGAGATCCGCGCCCTCGCGCGAAGCGATCAGGCCGAGCTGATGGCGGCGGTCGGCCGCAGCAGCGCCGCATCGCTCTACCGCCGCTTCTTTGCCGTCAGGCGCGACTTCAGCGACAAGGAAATCGAGTTCTTTCTCAACGCCGACTTCACCGATCATGTCGCCCTGGTCGCAGTGATGCAGCAGGGTGGGCGCGACCTCATCGTGGGCGGCGGACGTTATATCGTCGTGCGCCCGGGCACGGCGGAGCTCGCCTTCATGGTCGAGGACGGCTGCCAGGGACAGGGCATCGGTGGTGTTCTGATGCGCCATCTGGTGACCCTCGCACGCCGCGCCGGACTCAAGCAGCTGATCGCCGAAGTTCTGCCCGAGAACCTGCCCATGCTCCAAGTGCTCGAGAAGAGCGGCCTCGGTCTCACGAGGAAGCAGGAAGACGGCGTTCTGCACCTCACCCTCTCGCTCTCCTGAGCGGGCAGATCGGCAACTCGCATGCAGGAGACAGCATCACCACCTGCCGCCAGAGGCCTTGCGCTCGTGCCGTCGTGGCTGCGCCACTACCAGCGCGACTGGCTCAGGCCCGACATCACGGCCGGGCTGACTGCCGGCGCGGTCGTCATTCCTCAGGCCATGGCCTATGCCACGGTTGCGGGCCTGCCCGTGCAGGTCGGCCTCTACACGGCCTTTCTGCCGATGGTGATCTATGCGGGACTCGGCACCTCGCGACCCCTCAGCGTCAGCACTACGAGCACGCTCGCCATCCTGACGGCCGAGGCCCTGGAGAGATTCGCAGGGCAAGCTGATGCGGCCGCGCTCGCGACCGCCCTGGCAACGCTGACCGCGCTCGTTGGTGGGACGTTGCTGCTCGGCGGCCTGTTACGGCTCGGCTTCGTGGCCAATTTCATCTCCGAACCGGTCCTGACGGGGTTCAAAGCCGGGATCGCGATCGTGATCGTGTTCAAGCAGATTCCCGCGTTGCTCGGCATTCACATCGCCAAGGGCTCGTTCATCCACGACCTGGTGGCCCTTTCTTCAGGACTTCCTCAGGCGTCGAGCATCACGGTGATCTTAGCGGTGCTGACTATCGGCGTGCTGTTGGCGATGAATCGCTTCCTGCCGTCGCTGCCGTCGTCGCTGATCGCCGTGGCGGCCGGGATCGCCGCGGTCGCTGCCTTCGCACTGCCGCAGCACGGCGTGGCAACGGTCGGTCACATCCCGACGGGCTTGCCGACCTTCACCCTGCCCGACCCCTCGGCGCTGTTGGAACTGTGGCCCGCGGCCGTGGCCATTGCGCTCATGAGTTTCACCGAAACGGCGGCCGCCGGCCGTGCCTTTGCCCGCAGTGATGAGCCCGCGCCGGTCGCGAATCGCGAGCTCATCGCCACGGGTCTCGCCAATGCCGGCGGCGCGCTGCTGGGCGCCATGCCGGGAGGCGGGGGGACATCGCAGACAACGGTGAATCGGCAAGCGGGCGCGCGCACGCAAGCCGCGGAGCTGGTGACCGCCGTGGCGACGCTCGCCACCATGGTGCTCCTCGCGCCGCTCATCGGCAAAATGCCGCAGGCGACACTCGCGGCAGTGGTGGTGGTCTCCGCGGCGGGGCTGATACGGCCCGCGGAGTTCCGCGCCATCCGGCAGATCCGGCGCACGGAGTTCGTCTGGGCGCTCACGGCGCTCACCGGCGTGGTGCTGCTCGGGACTCTGCGCGGCATCCTGGTCGCCATCTGCGTCTCGCTGGTGGCACTCGCCTACCAGGAATCCGACCCACCGCTCTACGAGGTCAGGCGCAAGCCCGGGACCAATGTCTTCCGGCAGGTCTGCGCGGAGCATGCCGAGGATGAGAGTTTCCCCGGGCTGCTGTTGTTGCGCACCGAAGGGCGGATCTTCTTCGCCAATGCCCAGCAACTCGGCCGCAAAGCGCAGGCGCTGCTCGAGCGCAGCGATCGGCGCGTGGTGGTGCTCGATCTCAGCGCCGTATTCGACATCGAGTACACCGCATTGATCATGTTGTCGGCCGCGGAAAAGCAGCTGCGGGCGAGGGAGAAGGTACTGTGTCTTGCCGGTCTCAACCCCGAAGTACTCTCGCT
>DATIZW010000313.1:0-4961 GCA_035516875.1 Steroidobacteraceae bacterium | reverse complement strand
CGACGGGTGGCGGCGAGGGAGGCCGCGAGATTGACCGCCGTGGTGGTCTTGCCGACGCCGCCCTTCTGCATCGCGATGGCAATGACGCGTTTCATGGCGACAGTGTACTCGACTGCCGCGCCGGGACACTTCAGGCTTTTTGGTGCGGCTTTTTTGCGGCCTCAGGCCACGAGCTTGTGCGGCCGCCGTCCGAGGCGCTCGCGCGCCATTTGGTCGGCGACTGCGTTCGTGGTGCGGTTCTCGCGGCGGGCGCGCTCGAAGATCTCGGTGAGGCGCGCGGGAATCGCCTGGATGTCGGCGATCACGTGCGCCTCGGTGGCGCCGCCCTGGTACTCGCGTGCGACGCTGATGATGCCGCCGGCGTTGATGACGTAGTCGGGCGCGTAGAGGATGCCGGCGGTCTGCAGGGCGACACCGTCCTGGCCCTGCGCCAGCTGATTGTTCGCGGCTCCCGCGACGATGCGCGCGCGCAGGCGCGGGATCGAGTGGCTGTTGAGCACCGCGCCGAGCGCGCATGGGGCGAGCACATCCACGTCGAGGGCGAGCACGTCATCGACCGCCACGGGGCGGGCCTTGAATTCCTCGCATACCCGCTGCACCGCCGCCGGGCGTACGTCCGCAACCGACAGCACCGCCCCCTCAGCCGCGAGCATGCCGCACAGGTGATACCCCACACCGCCGACGCCCTGCACGGCCACGGTGACCCCGGCAAGATCCGTCCGTCCCAGGCGGAATTTCACCGCCGCCTTGATGCCGAGGAGCACGCCGAGCGCCGTCTTCGGCCCCGGGTCGCCACCTGCCACGCCCGGCGCGGCACCGAGTCCGGCCACGTAGCGCGTGGCACGCGCGACGTGGGCCATGTCGGCGGTGGTCGTGCCGACGTCCTCGGCCGTGACGTAACGGCCGCCGAGCGAGTCGACGAGGCGGCCGAAGGCCTCGAGGAGCTCGGGCGTCTTCGCCTTGCGCGCCTCGCCGATGATGACCGACTTGCCCCCGCCGAGCGGTACTCCCGCCATCGCGTTCTTGTAGCTCATGCCGCGCGAGAGCCGCAGCACGTCGGCGACCGCTTCGGCGGTCGTCGCGTACGGCCACATGCGACAGCCCCCGGCCGCAGGACCGAGCGCCGTGGAGTGCAGAGCGATGATCGCGCGCAGGCCCGTGGCGGCGTCGTGACCGAAGACGACGAGCTCGTGGGCATCGAACTCGCGCATGTCGAAGATTTCCATGGCGGCGTTCCCGGTGGCCTCACGCTGGCAGGATCCCACAAGGCTACGCGTGCCGCTGTGCACAGGTCGTCACAAAACTTGCTTCGGCGAGGCCCTTCATGAAATATCTATTTCATGGTTCCTGCGTATGTGGAATGAAATATGCAACCTGATCTGGACCGCAGTGACCTGCGGATTCTCGACCTGCTGCAGGAGCACGGACATCTGTCGGCCGCGGAAGCGGCCGAACGGCTCGGGATGACGACGTCCACCTGCTGGCGGCGGATTACCCGTCTCGAGGAGCTCGGCGTCATCCGCAAGCGCGTCGCCCTCCTCGAGCGCGAGAAGCTCGGGCTCACCGTCATGGTGTTCTCGCACGTGAAGCTCGCCGGGCACGGCCGCGATGCGCTGCTGCGCTTCGAGCAGGCGGTGCGCGCCCACCCGGAGATCCTCGAGTGCTACACCCTGATGGGCGAGACCGACTTTCTGCTGCGCATCGTGTGCCGCGACATTAAGGCGTACGAGGCGTTCTTTCTCGACCACCTGTCGCGCTTTCCGGGCGTGCAGTCGGTCAACTCCTCGATCGCGCTCGCGGTCATCAAGGAGACGAGCGCGCTGCCTCTGCTGCCTTGACCGCGGGCCGCGACGGCGCTTGCTCGCGCCCCGCGCCCCCGGCGGGGGCGGGATCGAGCCCGGCGCAGCTCACGATCTGCTGCGTGTTGATGAAGGCTCCCTTCTGCGCGCTCGGCACCGGGGCACGTCGCGCCTTGCGCCACAGGTCATAGAGGGTGAGCGCTCCGGTGAGCGTCGCGAGCGTGCCGAAGTAGGCGCGCGGGCCGAGCGCTGCAATCAGGGTGCCGGTGAGCACCGGGCCGAAGGCCGCCGCCATCCCGTTGATGAGCAGCAGCCGGCTGCTCGCCGCGACCATCTGCGCCGGCTCCAGGTGGTCGTTGACGTGGGAGACCGAGAGCGAATAGAGCGTCAGGGCCGCGCCGCTGAAGAGCGCGGCGAGCAGCAGGAATAACGCACGCGGCAGAGGGCCGAAGAGCACGATGCTCGTGGCCACCGCCGTCGCGAGCACGCAGACACTGGCGATCACCGTGCGCCGGTCGATGCGATCGGAGAGTCTGCCGACCGGGTATTGGGTGAGCACGGCGGCGAGGATGCTGACCGCCATGAACTCCGCCACCCCGCGGGTGTCGGCGCCGCTGAGGCGCGCGTACACCGGTCCCATGGAGAAGATGATGGAGGACACCATTCCGGACACCGCCACCGCCACGACGCCGAGCGGGGAGTTGCGATAGAGGTCGCGATAGCGCACGCGCTGCGGTACGGCGGGGCCGGGTATCTGCTGCGCCGAGGCGACGATCGGCACCATGGCGAGCGATATCAGCGCCGACACCAGCATGAACGGCGCGGTCGATTGCGGGCTCGACAGCACCAGGAGGAACTGCGCACCGCCGAGCCCCACGTACAGTACCAGCATGTAGGCGGCGAGCAGCCCCCCGCGGGTGCTGCGGGTCGCCCGGTGGTTGAGCCAGCTCTCCGCCACGACGTAAATGCCGGCGAAGCACACGCCGGAGACGAGACGCATCAGCGCCCAGGGCAAGGGATGGACCCAGCTCGCATGCACCAGCACCGCGACCGAGGCGAGCGCGGCGAGCGTGGCGAAGACGCGCACCGGTCCGACACGCTTCAGCAGCTGCGGCGCGACGCGCGTGCCGATCAGATAACCCACGTAGTAGCAGGACATGACGACGCCGGTCACCGGCGTCGGGAATTCCTCGAGCGTCGCGCGCAGCCCGAGCAGCGTGCTCTGCAGCCCGGCGCCGAGCATGAGGATGCCCATGCCGAGCAGCAGCGGCCAGGTTGCGAGGATCGGATTCACGGTCGGAGAATGACGGCGGCGGTGACAGCGCGACGACCGGCCACATCATATACGTTGGCGACGCGCGGCCGCTCGGCGGAAGCGCTCACGCGCGTTTGAGTGCGATGACGCAGCGTGCCGCGGAAAGACCCGGCACGGTGAGCTCGCGCGAGGCCACGACGCGCCACGGCGCGGGGAGCGCTGCGAGCTCCTGCGCCGGCCATTTACCTTTCATGGCGAGCACTCGGGTGCCCGTGCCGCAAAGCGTCGCCACCTTCGCCAGCATTCGTGGCAGCGGCGCGAACGCGCGCGTCACCACCGTGTCGAAGGGCGCATCGGGCCGCAGCGCTTCGACCCGCGCGTGCATCGCGCTCACGTTGGTGAGTCGCAGCCGCTGCACCGCGTGCCGCACGAAGTGGATCTTCTTCGCCGTGGCATCGATGAGGGTGAACTCCCGCTGCGGGTTGCAGACGGCGAGCGGCAGGCCCGGGAAGCCGGCGCCGGTACCGGCATCGGCGATGCGCGTGCCCTCGAGGTCCGGGCTGATCGCGAGGCTGTCGAGCAGATGATGCGTAACCATGTCGGCCGGCGTCGCGATCGCCGTGAGGTTGTAGCTTCGGTTCCAGCGTGAGAGCTCCTCGAGCAGTGCGAGCAGCCGTGCGGCATCCTCCTCCGTCAGGGCCACCTGAAGGCTCGCGGCGTCCCGCACCAGGCGTTCGACCGGGCTCAAAAACGGCTCTCCCTTGCGCGGTGGCAGCCGCGATTGATCATACTTCGGGTACCGTGAGACTGCTGCTGGTAGAAGACGACCGCATGATCGGCGAGGCCATCCGCGCGGGGCTCAAGCGCGAGGGCTTCACCGTCGACTGGGTGCACGATGCGGGCGCCGCAGCGCAGGTGCTGCGCAGCGATCCCTTCGAGCTGATGTTGCTCGACCTGGGACTCCCGGGCGGCGATGGGCTGAAGCTCCTGAAGACGCTGCGCGGTCGCGGCGAGACGCTCCCGGTGCTCATCATCACAGCGCGCGATGCGGTGTCCGACCGCGTCGCCGGGCTCGACGCCGGGGGCGATGACTACCTCACCAAGCCGTTCGACCTCGACGAGCTCGCCGCGCGTATCCGCGCGCTGCTGCGTCGCCGGGCCGGACGCTCCTCGCCCGCCATCGAGCATCTCGGGGTGGTGCTCGAGCCGGCGACGCATCGCGTCACGCAGCAGGGCGCGGAGGTTGCCCTGTCGCCGCGCGAGTTTGCGCTGCTGCAGCTGCTGCTCGAGCGCCCGGGCGCCATCCTCTCGCGCACGCAGATCGAGGAGCGGCTCTACGGCTGGGGCGAAGAGGTCGAGAGCAACGCCGTGGAGGTTCATATCCATGGCCTGCGCCGCAAGCTCGGGGCGCAGTTCATCCTCACCGTTCGCGGCGTCGGTTATCGCGTGAGGCCGCTCGCGTGAGGTCGCTGCGGGCGCGCCTCCTCGCCTGGCTGCTGGCCGGGGTGGTGTGCGTCGGCGCCGCGGGCGGCTGGATCGTCTATCGCAACGCGCTCGCGGAAGCGGATGCGTTCTTCGACTATCACCTGCGCCAGACGGCGCTCATCCTGCGCGACCAGCCGGTCCAGTACCTGCTCGCGCCGCAGTTTGCGCCGGCCGATGCTGCCTACGACTTCGTCGTGCAGGTGTGGTCGCTCGATGGGGTGCGTGTCTATCTGTCACGGCCGCACGCGGTGTTGCCACAGATCACCACGCTCGGCTTCTCCACCGTCGCCACGAGCGAGGGCCGCTGGCGGGTGTTTGGCGTGCAGGCGCTGACCCGCGTCATCCAGGTGGCGCAGCCGATGAGCGTGCGCGAGCAGCGCGCCGCAGAGCTGGCGCTGCAGACGCTCAAACCGTTCGCGCTG
>DATIZW010000312.1:0-8694 GCA_035516875.1 Steroidobacteraceae bacterium | reverse complement strand
CCGGCGGCGAGGTGCTCGGGCTCATCCCAGGTGTTCGAGTAGACGCGCCAGCTGCCGGCGGCGAGGAGCGAGACGCCGAGGACGATGAGCACCAGCGCCACCCGCGTCGCCGGCGTGTCGCGCGCGGGGCGAGGCGTGGGTAAGCTCACTCCGCGAACGGGTGCCGCAGCATGATGGTCTGTCCGCGGTCAGGTCCCGTCGAGATCATGTCGATCGGAGCGCCGACGAGCACCGCGAGCCGCTCGAGGTAGCGTCGCGCATTCTCCGGCAGCGCCTCGTAAGCGGTGACCCCGACGGTCGATTCGCTCCAGCCCGGAAGTTCCTCGTACACGGGCTCGACGGCGGCATAGCCCTCGGTGCTCATCGGCGGCTCGGGGCTGACGAGGCCACCCCTGCGGTAGCCGATGCAGACGCGGATCAGGTCGAGGCCATCGAGCACGTCGAGCTTGGTGATGCAGAGCCCCGTGACGCTCGAATTGACGATCGAGCGGCGCAGCGCCACCGAGTCGAACCAGCCGCAGCGACGGCGTCTTCCGGTGACCGAGCCGAACTCGTGGCCGACGCGCGAGAGGTGCTCGCCGTACTCATCGAAGAGCTCGGTCGGGAAGGGCCCGGCGCCAACCCGCGTGGTGTAGGCCTTGACGATGCCAAGGACGCTGTCGAACGCGCGCGGCCCCAGACCCGTGCCGGTGCCGGCAAAGCCGGCGGTGGTGTTGGAGGACGTCACGAACGGGTAAGTGCCGAGGTCGACATCGAGCATCGCGCCCTGCGCGCCCTCGAAGAGCACGTTCGCCCCCCGCGCACGCAGCTCCTGCAGCGCGTGTGTCACATCGGTGACGAGCGGCGCGATCCTCGCCGCCAGCGACAGCTGCTCCTCGAGGGTCTTCTGGAAATCCACCTTCGGCGCGCTGTAGTAGTGCTGCAGCACGAAGTTGTGAAAATCGAGTACCTCGCCGAGCTTCGCGGCGAAGCGGTCGCGCTGAAAGAGATCGGCGACCCGCACCGCACGACGCGCCACCTTGTCCTCGTAAGCGGGTCCGATGCCGCGCCCCGTGGTGCCGATGGCGTTCGGCCCGCGCGCCCGCTCGCGAGCCTGATCGAGCAGGACGTGCGAGGGCAGGATCAGCGGGCAAAGAGGCGATATGGCGAGCCGCTCGAAGACCGGTACGCCCTGCTCGATCAGCATCTGGCTCTCACCGAGCAGCGCCTCGAGCGAGAGCACCACACCGTTACCGATGAAGCAGCGCACCTCATCGCGCAGGATCCCCGAGGGGATGAGCGAGAGGATCGTCTTGCGGCCGCCGATGACGAGCGTGTGGCCGGCGTTGTGCCCACCCTGGAAGCGCGCCACCGCGGCGGCGCGCTCGGTAAGGAGGTCGACGACCTTGCCCTTGCCCTCATCGCCCCACTGGGTGCCGATTACGACGACGAACTTCCCCACGCCCGAAGACCCCTAGCGCGCCACAAAAAGGATGACGACACCGATCAGCATGCTGCCGAGGCCCACGATGCGCAACTCACGGTCCGATACCTGCAGGATCCTCGCGAGGGCGCGCTTCACCGCCTGGGGATTGACGAACGGCGCGATGCCCTCCAACACCAGGATGAGCCCGAGCGCGGCGAGCAGGTCGGTGAGATTCAACGACACGGTGGCTGCGAATCCGCGGGAAGCTGCTAGCGGTGCGGCGTCGGCGGGGCGGATTTCTCCGCATCCTTCAGGTACCTGAAGAACTCCCCGTCGGGTGTGATCACGAGCAGGTCGCTCTCCTTGCCGAGCGAGCGGTCATAGGCCTGGAGGCTGCGGTAGAAGGCGTAGAACTCCGGGTTCTTGCTGTAGGCGTGGGCGTAGGTCTGCGCGGCGACGGCATCGCCCTCGCCGCGCACGCGCAGCGCATCGCGCTCAGCGTCGGCGAGAATCACGGTGCGCTGCCGCTCGGCGGAGGCGCGGATCGAGGCGCTCGCCTGCTGGCCTTCGGCGCGCAGGCGGTTCGCGGTCTTGGCAAAGCTCTGCTTCATGCTCTCGTAGACGCGTGCCGCGACCTCATCGGGCAAGTCGATGCGCTGCACGCGCACGTCGACCAGCTCGACGCCGAGCCCGGAGGAGTTGCGGCTCGCCTGGCCGAACATCTGTCCCGTGACCGCGGCACGCTCGGCGGAGACGATCTGCTGGAGCGTGCGCTGCGCCACGACGCTCTTGATGCCGTCCTTGACGATCTCCGCCAGGCGCTGGGCCGCGATCGCCTCGCTCCCGGCGGCGGCGCTGTAGAAGGTCGCCGGATCCTTGACGCGCCACTTCACGTAGAAGTCGACGACGAGCCCGCGCCCGTCGTTGGTGAGGAAGGTCTCGCCGGTGTAGGACTCGGACAGGATCCGCTTGTCGAACTTGGTCACCATGTCCCACGGCCACTTGAGGTGCAGCCCCGGCTGATAGCGCGTGTCGATGATGGCGCCGAAGCGCGTGCGGATCGCAAACTCGGTCTCGTTCACCGAGAAGAGCGAGAACGCCGCGAAGAGCAGCAGTCCCGCCGCGACGAAGAACCAGGGGAAGAGCCGCGAGCTCATCAGCGCTCCCCTCGCGAGCGCGCTTCGATCGTCACCTGGTCCTGATCCTTCCCGGCGCTGCCCGGCGCGACTTCGGCGGCGGGCTCGGCCTCGCGGCCGACGCTCTTCTCGAGCAGCTTGTCGATCGGCAGGTAGACGAGATTGTTACCGGCGTGCGAATCGATGAGCACCTTGTGGGCACGGGCGAGCACGCTCTCGACGGTGTCCATGTAGAGCCGCCGGCGCGTCACCTCCGGAGCCGCCTCATAGGCGCCCTCGAGCTGCGAGAAGCGCGACGCCTGGCCCTCGGCGATGGCGGTGACCTGCGACTTGTAGGCCTGGGCGTCCTGTTGCATGCGTGCGGCGGCGCCCTGCGCGACCGGGAGGATGCTGTTCGCGTAGGCCTCGGCCTCGAGAATGAAGCGCTCCTTGTCGGCCTGTGCCTTGTTGGCGTCGCGCTGCGAGGGGATCACCGCCTCGGGTACCTGCACGTCCTCGAGGTTGACGGTGGTCACCGTGATCCCGGCGTTGTAGTAATCGAGCACGCGCTGGATGAGCTCCTTGGTGCGGCGGGTGATATCGGGACGGGTCGAGCCGACCAGCAGCTCATCGAGCGTGCTGCGGCCGACGATCTCGCGGATCGCGCTCTCGGATACCTCGGTCAGGGTGGCCTCGGGCTCACGCACCCTGAAGAGCTTCTTGACGGGATCGGCGAACATGTACTGCACGGCGAAGTGCAGCTCGACGAGGTTCACGTCCGAGGTCAGCACGCGGGACTTGAAGTCGCTCGAGTTGACGCTCGCGACGTTGACGATGTTGACGCTCTCCATCGGCCAGGGCAGCCGGAAGTGCAACCCGGGCAGCGTCACCTCGATCAGCCGGCCGAAGCGCTGCACCACGCCCCGCTCGGGCTGCTTTACCTGGTAGACGCCGGTCCAGAGCCACACCAGCACCCCCGCCACGACCGCGATGAGCAGGAGCGAGCCGCTGTCGCTGCCGCGCCCGCCGGGGCGCAGGAGCGATTCGAGCTTTCTCTGCCAGCTCTTGAGGCGCTCATCGAGATCGGGGCCACCCTGCCCGGGGCGCCGTCCCCATTGATTGTTTCCACCGCTTGGTTGATTCCAGGCCATAAAGGGACGTGTGCGGTGTGTTGGTCAGCGCAGCTTGGACGCGCTCGCGGCGGCGATCGATTGTAGGTAGCCGTTCCCGGGGGCACAAGGCGCCTCGCCGCCCTGCACTTCGAGGATCTGCACCCCCGCGGTGCGGGCGAGCTCGAGGAGCTGCGGGTCGGGGAGCTCCACGGCGAGCTCGATCGAGCCGTCGGTGCCTGAGCTCTCCGCGCGCACTGCCTGCGCGGCATAGAGCCGCGAGCGCAAGGCGCCGGCGCTCGCCGGCACCTTGACCCGCGCGCGCCGGGCAAAGCGCGAGAGCCGCTCGGCGATCGCGCCGGTGAGGAGCTCGAGCCCCAGGCGCCGCTCCGCGCTGATCCACACCGCGGTGGCGCGGCCGTCCGCATCGCGATCGACGCGCGGCGGGGTGTCGAGCCGGTCGATCTTGTTGTAGACGAGGATCTGCGGAATGTGACTCGCGCCGATCTCTTCCAGCACCGCATCGACCGCCTGGGTCTGCTCATCGCGGCGCGGGTTGCTCGCGTCCACCACGTGCAGCAGCTGCGTCGCGGCGCGCGCCTCGGTGAGTGTTGATTGGAACGCGGCGACCAGCTCGTGCGGGAGCTCGCGGATGAACCCGACGGTGTCCGCGACCACCACCGGGGTGCCCCCGGGGAGCAGGATGCGGCGCACGGTCGGATCGAGCGTCGCGAAGAGCTGATCCGCGACGTAGGCGTCGGTGCCGGTGAGTGCGCCAAAGAGCGTCGACTTGCCGGCGTTGGTGTAGCCGACCAGCGCGAGTGAGGGTACCGGGATCTCGGCGCGCGTCTGTCGGCCGGTCTCGCGCTGCTGCTGGATCTTCGCCAGGCGCCGCGTCAGGACGCGCACCCGCTGCGCGACGATACGGCGGTCGGTCTCGAGCTGTGTCTCGCCCGGGCCGCGCAGTCCGATACCGCCCTTTTGCCGCTCGAGGTGCGTCCAGCCCCGCACCAGGCGGCTGCCGATATGCTTGAGCTGCGCGAGCTCGACTTCGAGCTTGCCCTCGAAGCTTCGGGCGCGCTGCGCGAAGATGTCGAGGATCAGGCCGTTGCGATCGAGGACCCGCCGCTCGATCAGCTTCTCGAGATTGCGCTCCTGACTCGGCGAGAGCGCGTGATCGACGAGGATCACTTCGGCGTCGCTCTCGTGCGCGACTTTAGCGAGCTCTGCCGCCTTGCCGCTCCCGAGGAAATAGCGGGGATCGGGGCGCTCACGGCGGCCGGTGACGGACGCGACCGGCACGGCGCCCGCGGATACGGCGAGCTGCGTGAACTCCTGCAGGTCCTCCGGATCGACCGGTGCGCCCAAACCCAGGCGCACCAGTACCGCACGCTCACCGGTGCGTGGGCGCTCGAACACTCAAAGTTCCCGTGGCAGGGGACATTATTCGGCAGGCGTCTCCGGGGCGCTCCCGCCCTCTTCGGTGGCGAGGCGCACGTTGCGCGCCGGCACGACCGTGGAAATCGCGTGCTTGTAGACCATCTGGCTCACGCTGTTTTTCAGCAGCACCACAAACTGGTCAAAGGAATCGATCTGACCCTGCAGCTTGATGCCGTTCACCAGGTAAATGGAGACTGGCACCCGCTCCTTGCGCAAGGCGTTCAAAAACGGGTCCTGGAGGGATTGGCCTTTGGCCATCGGGTTCTCCTTATTTTTGCAGCTTCGAGTTGTTCAGCACAAATGGACCGCAGCGCAACTTCCCTGTTCCGCGATCCCGCAAGCTAAGTACCCCGCCAAAGGCGAGGATCCGACGATTACAATCTTATCACCAAGGCTCGATCAAAGCCCAAAGCGCTCCAACTTATGACATATGTCTCGATTCAACGACAGCGCGGCGTCGTCCGGATCGAGCCATGGCCCAAGCGGCGCGCTGCGCATCCAGGTCAGCTGACGCTTGGCGAGCTGGCGCGTTGCCGCAACGGCACGCTGCACTGCCTCATCGAGGCCGCACTCCCCCTCGAGGTGAGCCCAGAGCTGGCGATAGCCGACGGCGCGCATGGAAGGATGCCGGGCGGTGAGATCGCCGCGGGACTTGAGGGCCGCGACCTCGGCGAGGAATCCGGCCGCCATCATCCGCTCGAAGCGCCGAGCGAGGCGCTCGTGAAGCACCGCGCGCTCCCGCGGTGCGAGCAGCCAGCCGCTGACCGGTAAGTCCGCGAGCTCACTTCGCGTGTCGCGCTGCAGCTCGGAGATCGGCTTGCCGGCGCTCAAGCACACCTCGAGCGCACGTTGGATGCGCTGCGAGTCGTTCGGGGCGATGCGGGCGGCGGCTACCGGGTCGAGCTTGGTAAGCTCCTGGTGCAGCGCGGGCCATCCCCCGGCAAGGGCGCGGGCATCGATGCGTGCGCGCAGCTCGGGCGAAGCCTGCGGCAGCACCGCCAGGCCGTTGAGCAGCGCACGCAGGTAGAGCATCGTTCCGCCGACGAGGAGCGGCACGCGCCGGCGCGCGTGGATCTCATGGATGGCGCGCACCGCGTCCGCAACAAAGCGCCCCGCGGAATAGCTCTCGCTCGGAGCGCAGATATCGATCAGGTGATGCGGGATGCGCGCGCGCAACGCGTGCGAGGGTTTGTCGCTACCGATGTCGAGCCCCCGGTAGACGAGCGCCGAGTCCACGCTCACGATCTCGAGCGGCGCACGCTCGGCCAGCCGAACCGCCCAGTCGCTCTTGCCCGCGCCCGTGGGGCCGGTGAGGACGAACACCGGGAGTCGCCCGGCGGCAGCCGCGGTGGCGGCCGGCGCCGTGCCGGCGCCCTCCCCCGGCGCTGCACCAAGCGCGCGCTGCATCAGCGGCCCCGCAGGAAAAGCTGGTCGAGCTGCTTGAGCGTCAGGCGTGTCCAGGTCGGGCGCCCGTGGTTGCACTGGCTCGAGCGCTCGGTCGCCTCCATCTGCCGCAGCAGTGCATTCATCTCAGGGAGCGTGAGGCGGCGGTTGGCGTGGATGGCGCTGCGGCAGGCGAGCGTGCCGAGAAGCCGCTCGGTGACGCCTTCCAGGTGGTGCGTGTCGGCATCGAGCGTGAGGTCGTGCACCAGCGCATTCACGATGCGCGGGACCTCAGCCGTGCTCAAGAAGGCCGGCACGCGGCGCAGTACGAGCTCGCTGGCGGACAGCGCGTCGATCTCGAACCCCGCCTGCTCCCACTCCTCGCGCTGCTCGAGGAGCGCCTCGACCTCGTGCGCTTTGAGCGCAATGACGAGCGGCTCGAGGAGCTGCTGCGAGGGGGCGCTGCCACCGGCACGCTCGGATTTGAGGCGCTCGTAGAGCACGCGCTCGTGCCCGGCGTGCATGTCGACCAGCACGAGCCCGCTCCTGCTCTGCGCGAGGATGTATACCCCGTGCAGCTGACCGAGCGCCGTACCGAGCGGATAGTCATCACTCAGTGCCTCGCTCGCGGAGAGTCCTCCGAGCGCTGGCTCCGAGATCGCGGCGGCGAGTGCCCAGGGATCGCGCGCGCGCTCGTAGAGGGGGAGCGTTACCGCGCGGGGTCCGACCGACGAGACCCCGTCGCCTCCCGTGCCATCTCCCTGCGCGAGCCACGCCGCCGCAGCGTCGGCCGCGCCCATCCCCGCCTCGGCCGCCGGGGACGCGGATGCGGCGGCGTCGCCTTGCGGACGGGTCGCGGCGAGCGCGCGCTCGATCGCCCGGAATACGAAGTCATGGGTCGAGCGGCTGTCGCGGAAACGGACCTCGAGCTTGCCGGGGTGCGCGTTGACGTCGACGAGCTTCGGATCGAGGGTGAGATAGAGCACGTAGGCGGCGTGACGGCCGTGGTAGAGCACGTCGCGATACGCGAGCCGCACCGCGTTCATCAGGAGGCGATCGCGAACGCTGCGGCCATTCACAAACCAGAACTGCTGATCGGGCTGTGCGCGCGAGCGGGTCGGCAGCCCGACCCACCCCGAAAGCAGCACCGGTCCCGCCGTCTGCCGGATCGGCAGTGCGCTCGAGGCGAAGTCGCGCCCCAACACGATGGCGACCCGGGTCAGCTCCGCATCGAGCCCGGTGACGGCCGGCGCATCGAGCAGACCGCGCGTACCGTGACGGAGCCTGAAGCTCACGTCGAAGCGCGAGAGCACGAGCCGCTCGACGAGACGGGCGATGTGACCGAGCTCGGTCGCATCGCTCTTCACGAACTTGCGCCGTGCCGGCACGTTGAAGAAGAGGTCGCGCACCTCGACGGTCGTGCCGGGCGGGTGCGCGGCGGGACGGACGGCGGCAAGCGCACCCCCGTCGACGCTGATTTCCGCGCCGGCGCCGGCGGAAGTCTCGCGCGAGATGAGCCGCAACCGCGCCACAGAGCCGATCGAGGGCAGCGCCTCTCCGCGAAAGCCGAGCGTCGTCACCGACTCGAGGTCATCGAGCGAGGCGATCTTGCTGGTCGCGTGCCGCGCGAGCGCGAGCGGCAGCTCGCCCGGGGCGATGCCACGGCCGTCGTCGCGCACCCGCACGAGTCCCACGCCGCCTCGATCGACGTCGATCTCGATATGCGTGGCACCCGCATCGAGGCTGTTCTCGATCAGCTCCTTGACGACCGATGCCGGGCGCTCGATCACCTCGCCGGCCGCGATCTGGTCGACGAGCTCGCCTGGCAGCACGCGGATGGGCATGGAGGGCGAGTTTACAGGTGAGCGGCGGGCGCATCAGCGCCCAGCGCCGGACGGTCCGCCCGTCAGGGCGTGGCGCCGGTGGAGGTATCCGCAGCGCTTGCGAGCGTGCGTCGTTCCTGCTTGAAGCGTGTGCCGTCGGGCGGGTTTTGCAGGAAGTAGCTGCGAACACCGTCCGCGATCGCCTCCGCGAGGCGCTGCTGCTGCTCGAGGCTACGCAGCCGGCGCTCCTCGGCGGGGTTCGAGATGTAGGCCGTCTCGACCAGCATCGACGGCATGTCGGGGGACTTGAGCACCACGAAGCCGGCCTGCTGCACCTCGCGCCGGCGGATCTCCCCGACGCTCGAGAGGGCGATCACGACGCGCTCGGCAGCCGTCGCGCTCACCCCGATGATCTCGCT
>DATIZW010000311.1:0-2906 GCA_035516875.1 Steroidobacteraceae bacterium | reverse complement strand
GCTCGACATCAAGTCGCCGAAGCCCGATCTCGTGGTGTACCTGCAGGCACCGGTGGACGTGCTGCTCGAGCGCATCGCCCGCCGCGGGGTCGACTACGAGCAGCACATCGACCGGCATTACCTCGAGCGCCTCAACCAGGCCTACGCGCGCTTCTTCCACGAGTTCGAGGCGGCACCCCTTCTGATCGTCAACGCCGCCTCCATCGACCCGATTGCCAACCAGCGCGACTACGAGGAGCTCCTGACGGCCATCCGCCGCATGAGCCGCGGGAGGCTCTATTTCAACCCGTTGCGCAACCGCGCGATCTAGTTACACTCGCTAACATGCCGATGTACAAGCATCTGCAGCAGGATGCCGGGCGCCCGCCGGTGACGCTCGCGACGCTGGCGCGCATGAAGGCGGACGGTGAGAAGATCGCCTGCCTCACCGCCTACGACGCGAGTTTCGCGCTGCTGCTCGATGCGGCGGACGTGGACGTCGTGCTGGTCGGCGACACCTTGGGGATGGTGATCCAGGGGCACGACACAACGGTCCCCGTCAGCATGGACCACATGGTGTACCACTGCGCCGCGGTGGCGCGCGGCCTCCAGCGTCCCTTCCTCATGGGCGACATGCCGTTCATGAGCTACCCGACCAAGGAGATCGCGCTCGCCAACGCCACGCGACTCATGCAGGAGGGCGGGGCGCAGATGGTGAAGCTCGAGAGCGGCGGCCGCCAGACCGACATCGTCGAGTTTCTCGCCGGCCACGACATTGCCGTATGCGCGCATCTGGGCCTGAAGCCCCAGTCGGTGCACAAGACCGGCGGTTTTCGCGTCCAGGGCCGCGAGCGCGACGCGGCGGCGCGGCTCCTCGATGAGGCGAAGCGCCTCGAGAGCGCCGGCGCCGACATCGTGCTGCTCGAGTGCGTGCCGTCTGAGCTCGGCAAGGCGATCACCGCGGAGCTCAGCGTGCCGGTCATCGGCATCGGTGCCGGCCCCGACGTCGACGGGCAGATCCTGGTCCTCTACGACATGCTCGATGTGACCACGGGGCGTAAGCCGCGCTTCGTGCGCGACTTCATGGAGGGCGCCGAAGGCAATATCGATGCGATCCGCCGCTACGTGCGCGCGGTCAAGCAGCGGGAGTACCCCGCACCCGAGCACTGTTTCTGAGGTGCGCGAAAGGGGCGCGTGGACACCGTCACCACGATCGCCGCCGTCCGTGAGCGGGTGCGCGGCTGGCGCCGTGCGGGATTGCGCGTCGCCTTCGTCCCCACCATGGGGAACCTCCATCCCGGCCACGTGAGCCTTATCGAGGCGGCCCGCCGGCTCGGCGAGCGCTTCGTCACCAGCATCTTCGTCAACCCGATGCAGTTCGGGCCCAACGAGGACTTCGCGCACTACCCGCGCACGCCGTGCGAGGATGAGCGCATGCTGGCCGAGGCGGGCTGCAGTCTCATGTTCACGCCGGACGTCGCCGAGATCTACCCCCACGGCGCCGAGCGCGCGACGCGCGTCGAGGTGCCGGGACTGTCGCGCATCCTCGAGGGGGAATTTCGCCCCGGTCATTTCGAGGGCGTGAGCACGGTCGTGGCGAAGCTCTTTCATATCGTCGAGCCCGATGTCGCGGTATTCGGCGCGAAGGACTTCCAGCAGCTCGCCGTGATCCGCCGCATGGTGGCGGAGCTCTGCATGCCGGTCGCGATCGTCGCTGCGCCGACGGTGCGCGATGCGGACGGGCTCGCCATGAGCTCGCGCAACCAGTACCTGACCGCTGAAGAGCGCGCGCTCGCGCCGCAGATCTACCAGACGCTGCAGGTGGCGGCGCGGCGGCTGCGCGCGGGCGATGTGGATTTCTCGAGCATCGAGCGCGAAGGGTTCACCTCTCTCGAGCGCGCGGGATTTCGTCCGGATTATTTCGCGGTGCGCTCTTGCGCTGACTTGAGCACGCCAACGCCGCAGACGCGCGAGGTCGTGGTGCTCACTGCGGCGCGCATGAGCAAGGCACGCCTCATCGACAACGTTCAGGTGACGCGTCCTTAAAGGAGCGGTACGCCATGAGCGTCATCCGCCCGGACCTCGGCGCCCATCCGCTCACCGTGACGGTCGAGCGCGCCATGCGCGCCTCGCCCGCAGCGCTCTATCGCGCCTGGACGGCAGACTTCGACCGCTGGTTCGCCGCGCCCGGCACACTCATCATGCGCCCCGAAATCGACGTGCCGTACTTCTTCGAGACTCACTTTCAGGCCGCGCGACACGCCCACTATGGACGGTTCTTGAGACTCGAGCGCGATGCGCTCATCGAGCTCACCTGGGTGACGGGCGTCGGCACGCGGGGCGAGGAGACCGTGGTGACGGTCGAGCTCCGACCCCACGGCACCGGCACGCACCTGAGGCTCACCCACGCGGGCTTCCCCGATGAGGCGCTCTGCCAGCGCCACCGCGAAGCCTGGCCGCAGGTGCTCGCACATCTCGACGAAGTGCTCGGCAGCTGAGCCGCTACGCTGGGCACGCCGTGGTGGTGAATCGCCTGCGGCAGCGCCAGGGCTTCAGACGCTCCGCTGTCGCTCGAGCGCCCAGGCGACGTGCTCGCGCACCAGCGGCGAGCTGTCCTGCGATCGCTCCTCGAGCGCACGGATGACCTCGCTCGAGCGGGGCGCATTACCGAGTGCCACCGCGATGTTGCGCGACCAGCGCACGTAGCCGATGCGGTAGATCGCCGAGCCACGCATGCGCTCCTCGAAATCCCGCTCGCTCCAGCGAAAGAGCTCTATCAGGGAGGGGGCGTCGAGCTCGTGGCGCACCTTGAAGTCCGGGTGCGCCGCCGCGCGTGCAAACTTGTTCCAGGGACACACCAGCTGGCAGTCATCGCACCCGTAGATGCGGTTGCCGATCGCCTCGCGCAGCTCCTTGGGTATCGCGCT
>DATIZW010000310.1:0-2928 GCA_035516875.1 Steroidobacteraceae bacterium | reverse complement strand
GATCTTGCGCTGCGCAGCGTTGCTGGCGCCCCTCTCGAGAATCCACGACAGGTTGCCGAGCGTGTTCACGAACACGTCCGCTGAGAGTGCGTACATCGAGACTTTCATGAGCTCCCCTTTGGGTTGGCGGTTATGCGCGTTCGGGTTGGCGGTTATCTGCGCCGCCGATTCTATCCGTGCCAGAGGCTGGCGCGCCTGCCTCCCAGGTGAAACAATACGGTCTGTCGAAAGGGGTATTGAGGCTGTCATGAACCTGATCTGGACCCCCGCTCAGCTGGCGATGCTTGCGAAGGTAGTGGACCTCAACGGCTTCTCAGCGGCGGCGCGCGCGCTCGGCGTGCCGAAGGCTGCGGTCAGCCGCGCGGTGGCGGACCTCGAGAAGACTCTCGGCGTGCGCGTCCTCGAGCGTACCACGCGGCGCATCGCGCTCACTGCCGCCGGGCGGCTGCTGTATCCGCATGCACGCCGCGTCGGCGAGGAGTCCGATGCGGCGCGCGGCGCGATCGCCAAGCTGCACTCGCCCGAGATGCGGCCGCTGCGTGTCGCAGCCGATCCCACCTTTGGACGCGTGCTGCTCTCGCCACTGGTGCCGCGCTTTCTCGAGGCCTTCGTTCACGTGCCTCTCGAAGTGGTCCTCGATACTCAGCAGCTGGCCGACGGATCCTGGGACGTGGCGATCCGCACCCGCCCGCCGGCGGACGTGCGCATCCGCCAGCGCCTGCTCGGGGCACCGCCCGCGTTGCTGTGCGCGACGCCAGCCTATCTGCAGCAGCGCGGCACGCCGGAGCGACCCGATGATCTGCGCGCGCACGACCTGCTCACGCCCGAGGCGTCGGAGCTGCCGGAGTTTCGCCTGCAACTCACGCGCGGTGCACAGCGGGCCGAAGTGCCGCTGACACCGAAGCTTGCGGTCGACGATCCCGTCGTACTGCACGCCGCCGCCGCCGCGGGACTCGGCATAGGTCTGCTGCCGGAGTTCCTCTGTCGGCAGGGACTCGCGACCGGGCGGCTGAAGGCGGTGCTGCCCGAGTGGAGCGTGCCGCCAGCGGCGGCATTGTATGCGCTGTACCCGAGCACACTCGAATCCGATCCACGCGCGCAGCAGTTCGTCGACTTTCTCGCCGCGAACATCGTGCCGGCTCTGGCGCTGCCCACCCCGAGCCGCAGCGCCCCGGCGCACGCGCGCGTGCAGGAGGCTAGCGCGCCGCACTAGCCGAGCGCGCCGACACCGTCACGAAGCGAAAGAGGTCCGACCATGTACCGTGCGCCAGTGCGTGAGGTGCGTTTCGTTCTCGAGGAGCTCCTCGACGCCGGCAGCCTCGCCGCCGCCCCCGAGCTCGCCGATTATTCGGATGAGCTCGCGCAGTCGGTGCTCGCGGAGGCGGCGCGCTTCGCTGAAACGGTGCTCGACCCCCTCAACCGTCCGGGCGATACGCACGGAGCGCGCTGGACCCCCGACGGCGTGGTCACTGCACCCGGTTTCCGCGAGGCGTACCGGAAGTTCGTCGAGGCCGGCTGGCCAGCGCTCGGCGGGCTGCCGCAGTTCGGCGGTCAGCGCGCGCCGCGGGTACTGGTGAGCGCGGTGGGAGAGTTCTGGGGCTCCTCCAACCTCGCCTTCAAGCTCGGCCCGATGCTGACGCACGGCGCGGTCCACGCACTCGAGCTGTGCGGCAGCGAGGCACAGCAGCACGCCTACCTGCCGAAGATGTCGCGCGGCGAGTGGACCGGCACCATGGTGCTCACCGAGCCGCAGGCGGGCTCGGACCTCGGTCAGGTGCGCACGCGCGCCGTGCCCGCGGGCGATCATTACCGCCTGTTCGGCCAGAAGATCTTCATCACCTGGGGCGATCACGATCTGACCCCCAACACCATCCACATGGTCCTCGGGCGCATCGAGGGCGCGCCTCCCGGTGTCAAGGGCATCTCGCTGTTCATCGTGCCGAAGGTGCTGGTGAACGCCGACGGCTCGCTCGGCGCGCGCAACGAGGTCCGCTGCCTGTCTATCGAACACAAGCTCGGTATCCACGCAAGCCCCACCTGCGTGCTCGCTTTCGGCGAGCAGGAGGGCGCCGTCGCCCATCTCGTCGGCGAGCCGGGTCGCGGCCTCGAATACATGTTCATCATGATGAACAGCGCACGGCTCGCGGTGGCGAGCGAGGGTTACGCCGTGGGTGAGCGTGCCTTCCAGCGCGCGGCGGACTGGGCACGTACCCGCGTGCAGGGCAGGCCGCCGGTGCCGCAGCCGCACGGTCCCGTGCCGATCATCAACCATCCGGACGTGAAGCGGATGCTCCTCATGATGAAGTCGCAGACCGAGGCCGCGCGCGCCCTGACGCTGTTCGCCGCGTTCCAGTTCGACCTCGCCGATTACGCCAGCGACCCGCAGCTGCGCGCCGCGGCGCGCGTCCGCGGGGAGCTGCTGACCCCCATCGTCAAAGGCTGGTGCACCGAGATCGGCAACGAAGTGGCCGGCATCGGCGTGCAGGTGCACGGCGGCATGGGGTTCATCGAGGAGACGGGTGCGGCGCAGTACCTGCGCGACGTGCGCATAACCACCATCTACGAGGGCACCACCGGCATCCAGTCGAACGATCTGATCGGCCGCAAGCTGGCTAAGGACCGCGGCGCGGCGATGAGCGCGCTGCTCGCCGACATGGAGGGCGGGCTGCGCGCCCTCACCGGCACCGATCCCGTGGTCGCGGCGGTGCGCCAGGCGGCGCTCGACGGAGTCGCCGCGCTCGGGGGCGCCACACGCTCGCTGCTCGCAGCGCTCGCCACTCGTCCGGAAGCCGCGCTTGCGGTATCGGTGCCCTACCTCAAGCTGTGCGGCTACGTGATCGGCGGCTGGCTGCTCGCGAGATCGGCGGCGATCGCCGTGGGCGGCCGCGCGGGCGCCGAGCGCGAGTTCTACGCCGCCAAGCTGCGCAC
>DATIZW010000309.1:0-3785 GCA_035516875.1 Steroidobacteraceae bacterium | reverse complement strand
TGATGGTACCTGCTACGAAGGCATGCAGGTCGTCCACGGCAAGGTCGAAGACCCGACGCGTGCCGACCGGACGCACATCCGTGACCTGCAGCGAGAGAGTGGGCAGCGTCAGACAATCCTTGTCGACACAGTAGCGCCTGGCCGCGTCGGGCGTGCCCCGGAGTTCCAGCCGCGCAAACCAGTCGCGGGCTCCGATCTGCCTGAAGAGCTCGACCGGTGCCGGCAAGTCACAGCTGCTTCGGTGCAGCGGTTTGCAGCGCTGGCTCTCGCCGCTTGGCAGGCGGTCGAAGCGGTCGTGGCCTTCGAGCAGCGCGTAGTGCGGGAACAGTGCGGTTGCGCGCATCGTCAGCTCCGCGGCGGCTGTGCGGCGGGTCTGCTGAAAGCTGAAGTCGTAGCTCTGATGCAGCGCTTCAAGGCGATCGGCCGTCGACAAGCGCTGACGGTTGATGGTGTCGATCGTGCGCCAATAGACGGCCGCTGCGCTCGCGCGCAGTGATTTGTCGACGCAGTAGCGAAATCCCACGCATTCGACGAACGACAGGCCGTCAGGCAGCGTGAGGCACACCTCGATGCGGTCGGCGCCGTCGCGACCGGCCGGATCGCTCGAAGGCGGGCGCCGCGTCGGATAGGTGAGGATCTGTGCCCCGCGTGCCTTGACCCCACAGCGAACGAGCAGCCGGATGAGCTGTCGCATGACCTCCCTGAGCCCCTCGACGTGAGGCGGCGTGGTGGTCTGGGAATAGGCCGGCGGCCTGAGCAGCGCACCGTCCTCACTGACTCCCTGCCGTTGCAGGATTGGCGCGTGACCGTGCGCGCCAAAGAGGCCCGCGAGGAATTCGCGCGCGACCGCTATGGGACAATCCGACTGCAACACGAATGCGGGCAGCGCCGGCGGCTGATGGATGCGTCGCCCGATCCGCACGCCGGGAAGCGCGATGATGACTCGGGTCAGCTCCTGTGGCAGCACGATCGTCCATTTGCGCTCGTCGTATCGCCGCGCAATGGGGCGCTTGCCGGTCAGCAGCTCGACGTCGCTCAACACGGCTTCCCGGTCGAGTGCTTGTCCGACGTACATGCGTCCCTGACCCGCCTCACTTGTCGATCCATCGCTGAGCAGATGACCGACCAGACGGGCAAACGCCAGGGCGCGCGCTCGCTCCGACTCTGTGGCGAGGCTAAAGGTCATGCCGCCCGCCAAGAGCTCGTAACCGGTTTCATCGGCGCCGGGCTCATCGAGCGGCGCCTCGAGTCCGACTACCAGGCGATCGCGCCCACGCACCAGCTTGCCGGCCTCCACCCACCGGCCATCGGTGCACAGCATCCTGTGATCGTCCGTGCAAACCAACCGGCGCCCGTCTTGCAGCACGATGGCGACGCACTCGCGCTCGCCCTGCACCATCATCTGTGTTTGCGTAGCCATCCCCAGTCGGCCGCCCGACGTGGGACCGAACAGTCTCACTCCGCCTTCTGCAGGCATACGCTCGATGCGGCGGCTCGTGCCGTTGGCGAGCAGCACGGGAGTCCCCGCGGCAATACAGGTGGTGCAGCCGTAGCCGACGAGATCAAACCCGACCGTCGCTAGATCATCGAGCACGCCGGCCTTCGTGAAGTAATCGGTGACGACCCGCGAGCCGGGCGCGAGACTCGTCTTCACCCACGGCTTTGCGCGCAGGCCGCGCTCGCGCGCCTTGCGTGCGAGGAGCCCTGCGCCGAGCATCACCGAGGGGTTGGAGGTATTGGTGCAGCTCGTGATCGCGGCGATCACCACCGCGCCGTCCTTGAGCTCGAAGCTCTGTCCATCGAGGGTTGCAGGCGCCACACCCGTGGTGGAACCGCCGCGCGATGTGCGCTCGGCCGCGGCCTTCTCTGCGCTCGCCCGGTAGACCTGCTTCGCTGACTTGAGTGGCACGCGATCCTGGGGACGGCGGGGTCCGGCGAGGCTTGGTTCGACCTTACCGAGATCGAGCTCTAGCTCATCGGTGTAGCGGGCAGGCTTGGCGCCAGCGTTACGCCACAGCCCCTGAGCCTTGGCATAGGCGCTCACCAGCTCGAGCCGCTCGCGTGGGCGGCCGGTCAGCTCGAGATACCGCAGTGTCTCGGTATCGATCGGGAACATGCCGCAGGTACTGCCGTACTCAGGTGCCATGTTGGCGATGGTGGCGCGGTCGGCGAGCGGCAGGTTGCCGAGGCCGTCGCCGTAGAACTCGACGAACTTGTCGACCACGCCCTTCCTGCGCAGCATCTCGGTCACGGTGAGCACCAGATCGGTGGCCGTTGCGCCCGGCTGCAGCCGCCCCTCGAGGCGAAAGCCGATGACCTGCGGGATCAGCATGGTGACCGGCTGGCCGAGCATCGCGGCCTCTGCCTCGATGCCACCCACCCCCCAGCCGAGCACCCCCAGGCCGTTGATCATGGTGGTGTGAGAATCGGTGCCGACCAGTGTGTCGGGGTACGCGCGACGCGTGCCGTCGGTACCGGCATCGAAGATCACGCGCGCGAGGTACTCGAGGTTCACCTGGTGCACGATGCCGGTGCTCGGGGGTACCACGGAGAAGTTGCGGAACGCGGTCTGGCCCCAGCGGAGGAAGGCGTAGCGCTCGCGGTTGCGCGCGAACTCGATGGCGGTGTTGGCAGCGAGCGCTCCCGGCGTGCCGTATTCGTCGACCTGCACCGAATGGTCGATGACGAGCTCCGCCGGGTTCAGCGGGTTGACACGCTCGGCGTCGCCCCCGAGGCGCACGATGGCGTCGCGCATGGCGGCGAGATCCACGACACACGGCACGCCGGTGAAGTCCTGCAGAATCACCCGCGCGGGGGTGAAGGCGATCTCATGCGCCGGGGTCGCGGCCGGATCCCACTCGAGCAGCGCCTCGATGTCGGCGCGCGTCACGCTGCTGCCGTCCTCGAAGCGCAGCAGGTTTTCCAGCAGGATCCTCAACGCGTAGGGGAGTCGTGTGAGCTTGTCCTGGGGGAGGGCGGCCAGGCTCCAGATCTCGTAGGTGCGATCGCCGACGCTGAGTGTCGAGCGGGCCCGGAAGCTGTTGGTCATGCGTGTCTCCGCTGTGCGCACGCGAATGAGGCGATTATATCGGGCGGGCGTGGGCTGCGCCGCCCGCTGGGCTTCAGGCGGCCGCGCGCTCCCGCGCGAGCGGTGTGACCGACTCGATGACGGCGCCGCCGAGGCAGCGCTCGCCCTCGTACGCCACGGCATACTGACCGGGTGTCACCGCGCGCTGCGGCTGCTCGAACACGATACGCATCGTGCCGTCGGCGCGTGGCTCGAGCAGCGCCGCCTGATCGTCCTGGCGATAGCGCACCTTCACGGTGCAGCGGCAGGGCACGGCGCGCGCCGCGCTCAGCCAGTGCCACCGTCCGGTGGTGAGGGCGCTGCTCGAGAGCAACGGATGGTCGTGCCCCTGCACCACGATGAGCGCGTTGCGGGCGGCGTCCTTGGCGGCGACGTACCAGGGCTGCTGCGCCCGGCCGGCCCGGCCGCCGATTTGCAATCCGCCGCGCTGGCCGAGCGTGTAAAAGGCAAGTCCCTCGTGCGCACCGAGATGCTCGCCCTCGGGAGACTCGATGGGGCCCGGCGTGCGCTCGAGGTAGCGTGCCAGGAACTCGCGAAACGGTCGCTCGCCGATGAAGCAGATGCCGGTGCTGTCGGGCTTGTCGAATACCGGCAGCCCGGCGTGGCGCGCGCGCTCGCGTACGGCGCTCTTCTCGAGCTCGCCGAGCGGCATCAGCGTGCGCGCCAGCGCCTCGCGCGGCACGGCGTGCAGGAAATA
>DATIZW010000308.1:0-5311 GCA_035516875.1 Steroidobacteraceae bacterium | reverse complement strand
TGGTCGGGGTGACTGGATTTGAACCAGCGACTCCTACGTCCCGAACGTAGTGCTCTACCAGGCTGAGCTACACCCCGAAACCCAGGCGCAAACCGCCGCCCCGGAGGCAAGCGCGGCGGGCCGCGCAGTGTACTGAACCGGGCCATCGGCTTCAACGCAGCAGGGGCCGCTCTCAGGATCCGCCCTTCTGCAGCACCAGGTGGCCGAGGTGCATGACGAGCACCGGGTGCTCGGTGCCGTGGATGTCGCTCAGGACGTTGCCCGGCACCGCCACGATATCCGCCGCTTTGCCGGCCTCGAGGGTGCCGACGTCGCCCTGTACGCCGAGCAGCTTCGCAGCGTCACGGGTGCCGGCGAGCAGCGCCGCGGCCGGGGTCATCCCCAAATCCGTCATGAGCCCGAATTCCATGGCGTTCATGCCGTGGGGATACACGCCGGCGTCGGTGCCGAAGGCGATCGGCACGCCGATGCGCAGGGCCGCCTTGAACATGGTGCCGTGCGCTGCGGCAGCGGCGCGCGCCTTGGCAGCGATCTGCGGCGGGTAGGTGTCCGCCATCTTGCTCACCCAATACACCGCCATGCGCGTGGGAACGAGGTATACACCCTTGGCCTTCATGAGCTTCAGCGTGTCCTCGGTAAGGAAGCTGCCGTGCTCGATCGAGTCCACTCCCGCTTCGATGGCAAGGCGCGCGGCGGCGTCGCCGTGGCAGTGGGCGGCAACCTTACGTTTCCACTTGTGGGCCTCGGAGACGATGGCCGACATCTCCTCCGGAGTCAGCTGCGGCACGTCGACCGGGTCGGACTCCGAGAGCACGCCACCACTCGCGGCGATCTTGATGACGTCGGCGCCCCACTTCATCTGATAGCGCACTGCCTCACGGCACTGGTCTGCGCCGCTGCAGATTCCCTCGATCGGCCCCCACGGCTTGACGCGATCGGGCGGGAAGGAATAGTCGTCGAAGTGGCCGCCGGGCGAGCCGATGCCGTGCACGGCGGTCAGCATGCGCGGACCTTCGGTAACACCCGCGTTGATGCCGTTGCGCAGCCCGACGTCGACAAAATCGTCGGCGCCAACGTTGCGTACCGTGGTGAAGCCGGCCTCGAGCGTGCGACGCGCATAGAGTGCGGCATACATCGCCTGCTCGGCGGGGAAACGCATGATGCGGGTATAGAAGAAGTGGTAGTAGTCCTTCTCGAACTGCAACGTGAGATGGGTGTGCGCATCGATGAAGCCCGGCAGCAGCGTGGCATCGCCAAGGTCGATGACGCGCGCACCGGCGGGGACCCCACCGGCGCCGACCGAGACGATCCGCTCGCCGCGCACCACCACGAGGCCGCCGTTCTTGAGCTGCGTTCCGGTCGAGTCGAACAGGTGCGCCGCCTTGAGAACGATGGTCTCGGCGGCGGCACCAACGGGCGGGGTATCGGCGGCGTGCGCGGGCGCTAGTGCCGCCAGCGGCTGAAGCAGCGCAGCCACAAGCAGGACGCGGGGAATCTTCACGAGCAACGCAGGCGTCATCTCAGTCTCCCTTCGGTGAAACGGCGTCGCAGGGTGCGCGCCGCCGGCAGGCTCAGGTGGAGTGCCCGACCGCAAAGCGGGCGAGGGCGGCGAGCCCACTCTTATAAGATGAGTCCGGCAGCAGTGTGAGGCACGCCAGCGCCTCGTCCGCCTGTGCGCGCGCAAGGCGCGCCGCGTACGCGAGGCCGCCGGTGGCTTCGATGGCGGCGACGACCGGCTCGAGCTGTGTCACGCCCCCACAGCGGATCGCCTCGCGGATCGTGGCGCGCTGCGCTTCGCTGCCATTTTTCAGCGCGTGAATCAAGGGTAACGTGGGCTTGCCTTCGGCGAGATCGTCGCCGAGGTTCTTGCCGCGCTCCGTCGGATTGGAGCGGTAGTCGAGCACATCGTCGACCAGCTGGTAGGCGCTGCCGAGGTGGCGTCCGTACGCGGCAAGCGAGCGGCGGATGCGCGGCTCGCTGCCGGCGAGCACCGCGGCAACCTCGGCACCCGCCTCGAAGAGCTTCGCCGTCTTGCGGTAGATCACGTCGAGATAGCGCTGCTCGGTCGTGTCGGGGTCGTGCGCATTCATGAGCTGCAGCACCTCACCCTCGGCGATCACGTTGGTGGCGAGCGCCATGATCTCCATGACCGGCTGGCTGGCGAGCTCCGCCATCATCTGGAAGGCACGCGAGTAGACGAAATCCCCGACCAACACGCTCGCCTGGTTGCCGAATACCTGGTTGGCGGTGTGACGGCCACGGCGGAGCGAGGAGCCGTCGACCACGTCATCGTGCAGGAGCGTCGCAGTGTGGATGAACTCGATGAAGGCCGCCGCTTCGACGTGCGCACCGCCTTTGTGACCGCAGGCGCGTGCCACCAGCAGCACCAGCAGCGGCCGCAGTCGCTTGCCACCGCCGGCGATGATGTGCTCGGCGACCTGGTCGACGAGGGGCACCGCGCTCTTGAGTCGTGCGCGAATTACGCCGTCGACCAGGCGAAGATCCGCCTGTACGAGCGCGCGTATGTCTTCCAGGGTCATTTGCGAGGGGCTCGCGCGTCCCTGTGATGGATTTGCCGACATGTGGGCTCAGCATCCTAGCCGACCCCTGCCTTTTGAGAAATGGATGCGCCGATCGGGATGCAGCGGGTGAAGTCGGGGCTAAGTTCCCGCCGTGCTTCAGGAAAGTGCGTTTGACGTGTGGCCGAGCGCGCCAGTAGAATGCGCGGCCTTTCACGACCCAGGCCCCAACGGCTCCCCTTGAGTGTATGTACGCGGTCATCGCCACGGGCGGTAAACAGTATCGAGTGACGAAGGACGGCGTGCTGCGCGTGGAGAAGCTCGACGCGGAGCCGGGCGCCACCGTCACCTTCGGCGAGGTGCTGCTGGTCGGTGAGGGGGCGGACGTCAAGGTCGGCAAGCCCACGCTCCAGGGCGGCAAGGTGCTGGCGACCGTGGTGCGCCACGGCAAGGGCGCCAAGGTGTCGATCGTGAAGTTCAAGCGCCGCGCACACTACCTGCGGCAGAAGAACCACCGGCAGTTGTTTACTGAGGTGAAGGTCACGGAGATCAGCGCGGGCTGAGAGCCCACTGTCGGGCAACGCTTAAGGATCGGGACAGGACATGGCACATAAAAAGGCAGGCGGCAGCACCAAGAACGGCCGCGATTCGCACTCCAAACGCCTCGGCGTGAAGCGCTTCGGTGGCGAGCAGGTGCTGGCCGGGAACATCATCATCCGCCAGCGCGGTACGCCGGTGCGCGCGGGCGCCAACGTCGGCACCGGCACCGACCACACCCTGTTTGCCAAGGTCACAGGCACCGTGCAGTTCCAGAAGAAGGGCGCCGAGCAGCGCCTGTACGTGAGCGTGGTGCCGCAGAAGAGCTGACCGGCGGATCGCCCCGTGAGAGGGCACGAGTCTTTCACAGAACCCCGGCCGCAGCGCCGGGGTTTTTGTTTGCGCTAGAGTTCTCGCTATGAAGTTCGTCGACGAGGCACGCACGCGCGTACAGGCCGGCAACGGGGGTCGCGGCAGCACCAGTTTCCGGCGCGAGAAGTTCGTGCCCTTCGGCGGGCCGGACGGTGGCGACGGCGGCGCCGGCGGCAGCGTCTACCTGCGCGCGGCCACGGGCATCAACACGCTCGCGGACTTTCGCATCGAGCGCACCTACAAGGCGCAGCACGGGGAAGCGGGCAGCTCCAATGACTGCACCGGCCGCGGCGGGAGCGACCTGTACGTGCCCGTGCCCATCGGGACCGTCGTGCGCGACGCCGAGACCCATGAGGTGCTGGGCGACCTTACGCGCGACGGCCAGGAACTCCTGGTGGCGCGCGGTGGCAAGGGCGGCTGGGGCAATCAGCGCTTCAAGTCGAGCACCAACCGCACGCCGCGCCAGTATGGCCCGGGGCTGCCCGGGGAGAAGCGCTCGCTGGAATTCGAGCTCAAGGTGATCGCCGACGTGGGGCTGCTGGGGCTCCCCAATGCCGGCAAGTCGACCCTCATCCGCGCCGTGTCCGCTGCACGCCCCAAGGTGGCCGATTACCCCTTCACCACGCTGCACCCGAGTCTCGGCGTGGTGGCCGTCGGCGAGCACCGCAGCTTCGTGATGGCCGACATCCCGGGCCTCATCGAAGGGGCCTCCGCCGGCGCCGGGCTCGGGATCCGCTTCCTCAGGCACCTGCAGCGCACGCGCGTGCTGCTGCACCTGGTGGATCTGCTGCCCCCGGACCCGGCGGCCGACCCGGTCAAGGACGCCCGCGCCATCGTCGGGGAGCTGAAGAAGTTCAGCGCGGAGCTCGCGGCAAAGCCGCGCTGGCTCGTCATCAACAAGAAGGATCTGCTGCCGCCCGCCGAGGCCGAGAAGCGCGCCCGCGCCATCGTGCGGGCGCTACGCTACAAGGGCCCGCACTTCCTCATCTCCGCGGCAACCGGGGAGGGCACGCGGGAGCTGTGTGAGGCCGTTATGACTTTTTTGGAAGAGCAGGAGCGCTCGGCACGCGCGCACGCATCATCTCAAGCAGATGCTGGCGCCGGGCGGCCGGGCGAAGCTTAAGAGGCGTAGGAACTACGGGGCTCGGAATACGGACCTTGTCGTTCGCGTTCATCACACCCTCACTGCATCGCACGGATGCGGGCGGCCAGACGGCTCTTGTGCCGCGCAGCCTTGTTGCGGTGAATGATCTGCTTGCTCACCAGCGAGTCGATCACGGGGACCGCCTTCTGGTAGCTGCTCTTGGCCGCCTCTTTCTCGCCCCCGGCAATGGCGGCCGTCACGCTGCGCACCGCCGTGCGCATCCGCGAACGCAGCGCCACGTTGCGGGCGCGATGCTTTTCAGCCTGTCGGGCAGCCTTCTCGGCGGACTTGGTATTGGCCACGAATCTTCCTATGTCAAAGCGCCCCCGGGCGCGGGGGGCCGGTAGTCTGCGTATCGGCCGGGGGCTTGTCAACGCGTCGCCGCTTGTCGAACGCGGCAAGCCCTGCGGCATTCACATAAACTGCCGTGCCGATGCCGCTTCAGGCGGTACCAGAATCATTAGCTTTTTATTATCAATAACTTAATGGGGCCATGAGACTCATCCGCGGACTGGCCGGACTGCGCGCCCCCGCCGCGCGCAGCATCGTGAGCATCGGGGCCTACGATGGGTTGCACCTCGGGCACCAGGCGCTGCTCGCGCGCCTGATCGAGCGTTCGGTGGCGGCGGCAGTCCCTTCCGTGCTCGTGACGTTCGAGCCGATGCCGCGCGAGTACCTGCAGCCGCAGGATCCGCCGGCGCGCCTGACCAGCTTCCGGGAGCGCTGGCGGCTGCTCGCA
>DATIZW010000307.1:0-5961 GCA_035516875.1 Steroidobacteraceae bacterium | reverse complement strand
TCACGCGGGCCGGCGGTGGCGGGCGCGGTGAGCTCATCGCTGCACCGTGAAGCGCAGTCGCAGCCGCGCGCGCTGGCTCACCACGTGTCCGCTGTGCAGCACCGGCTGGTAGCGCCAGCGGCGCACCGCATCGAGCGCCGCCTGCTCGAAGATGCCGGCCGGCTGTGCGCCGACGATCGCGACGTCGCTCACCGCGCCGTCGGTGCCCACCAGGAACTGCAGGTCGACCCAGCCGTCGATGCCGCGCTCGCGCGCCGGCTGTGGAAACTGCGGCGCCACATAGCGCGTGCGCACCAGGCTGCTCTCGTTGACGATGCTGCTCGCCTGCTGCGCCTCGTCCTGGGCGGCGGCGAGCGCCGTATCGAGCCTGCCGATCTCCCCCGGGTCGACGCCCGCGGTGCGTGCCTCGGCCAGCCAGCGCCGCGTGCCGGGGAAATCCTGGCTGCGCAGCGTATTGCGGGCCTCATCGAGAACGCGCGTGTCGTAGCTGCTGCGCGCGGCCTGCGCGGCGGGACTCGCGGCATCGGCCTGCTGCAGCTGTGCGAGATAGAACTTGGCACTGTCGGTGGCCGGCTCGAGCACGCGTCCCTGCTCGAGTGCCTGGGTGAACGAGCGCGTCAGTTGCGCCAGCGCGTCCGCCGTGGCGGCGCTGCGCAGCTGCTGCGCCTGAGCGTGGAGCGAGGCGACCTGGGCGGGATCGGCGCCGGCATCGCCCGCGGCCGACGCCCAGACGTCCACCTGATCGGCATTGCGCGCGGTGAGGGCCTCGTGTGCCTCACCCTCGAGCCGCGTGATGAGGTCCTGCGTGGCCTGCTGCACGGCGGCACTCTGCGGTGCGAGCGCGCGCGCCGATTCGATGTAGAAGCGTGCGTTGTTCTCGACCGGCTCGATCAGCCGTCCCGCGTTGAGGGCGTCGCGGGCGCGACCGAGGTAGTCGGCCACCCGCGCATCGAGCTGCTGTTGCGCGAGCTCCTGGCGCGCCTCGTCGACCAGCGTCGAGGGCCGGCTGCCGCGCGCCGCGTCATCGAGCACGGCGAGTGCCGCCGAGACGTTGCCGCCAGCGGCGGCACGCTGCGCCTTGCCGAGCACGGCGCGCTCGCGCTGCGCGCCGATCTGTGCGGTGACGAACGCCACGCGCGGGTGGTTGGGACTCAAGGCGCGCGCCTGGTCGACGAGCTGCTGTGCGGCATCGAGGTGGTGGTCCTGGAGTTGCGTCTCGGCCGCCGAGAGCAAGCGGCCGATGAGCTGCTCGAGGCCGTTCACCGCGCGCGTATCGCGCGCGTTGCGCGCAAGGGCCTCGCGGTAAAGATCCGCGGCGTTGTCACCGGGCGGTGCCAGCAGCCGTCCGGCAGCGAGCGCCCGGTCGGCGCGCGCCAGCAGGCTCTCGAGCGCGGCATCGCCGGCGGCCGACGCGGGAGTCGAGGGTGCGGGCGGCGTGGGGGGCAACGCGACTTCGGGCGTGCGCGTGCCGAGCCACAGCAGCGGCCCGGCAGCGGCGACTACGGCGAGGACTCCCAGCCACCAGTGCGCAGCGCGTCCCGGGGGTGACGGGGAGGCGAGCAGCGCGGCCGCCGGAGGGACGACATGGCCTTCCTCGTGCCGCCGCCACGCCGCTTCGACGAACAGTCGCACCCGCTGCTCGGAGAGCGGCTTGTGCAGAAAGCGATGCACGGAGCCGTCGGTAATCTGCGTAGCGAGCGCCGACTGCTCGTCGGCGTTGCCGGCGACGATCAGCACCAGCTCGGGGAACTGCGCGTGCAGGCGCTGTGTCAGCGTCGCGATCGGGGTGGCGATCGCTGCGGAGTCGATGAGCGCCACCCCGGCGTGATGCCCCATGAGACCCGTGGGCAGATCGAGCTCGGAATTGGCCGGCCACACCTGGTGCGCGGGCTCGGTGACCTTGCGCAGTGTAGCGAGCAGCTGCGCATCCTTGGTCAGCGCGATGAGCGGCCGGGGACCGCCCGGCGCAAAGCGGATCGGCGCATCGAGTGCACGCGCTGCTGCCTTCGGGTCATGCCCCGGGGTGTTGGAGGCGACGACTGTCACAATCTAAAACCCGCCCGTCGGACCGTAGGCCCGCCCGCGGAATTAAAGATGACGTAATACCTGTCGGCTGTCGCTAACCGGGCCGGATTTCTGTGAAACTCATCATCCCGGCGCCTGAAAACTGCGGCACCGGACCGTGGCGAGCGCGGACATTCGGGGCGCGGCGCCGACGCGGGCCGCCGTGGCCCGCCCCTTATTCGCGCGGCAGCAGGAACCTCGAGCCCTTGTACGAGAGCACCGCCCCGTCCGGGGTAATGCTGTCGACGTGTACGCCCTCGGGGAGCGAGTCGCCTTCACGGAGCTTGTGCATGTTGATCATCACGAAGCGATCCTGTGGCGCGGTGGCGAAGACGTGCAGATCGAGCCGCAGCTGCGGCAGCTGCGTGGTGGCGGCCGCCTCCTGGTAGAGCGGCACGCCGGCGGCGGTGCCGCGGCGCACGTGGCTGCCGATACCCGCCGACGCCGGCTCCTCTGCGGGCGCGTAGTCCTCGGGGTTTGCGGCCACGCCCGCACCGCCCGCACCGCTTGCGACGGCGGCTGCCGGGGCGGCGGTGGCTGGCGCTGAAGCTTGCGGCTCGGTCGATGCGGCCGGAGGCGCGGTCGCTGCTGTCGTTGCCGCCGACGCCTGCGATGGCGCGGGCGCCGGTGTCGCCGCGCTCGCACCGAGCGCGCTCGAGGGTACGTTTGCCGCGCTCACCGGCAATACGGGCGGCGGCGCAACGGGCGGCGTCGTGGCGGTTACTGGGGGCGAGGCGGGGTCCGGGCCGGCGGCGGTGTGCTCCGGGTGCCGCAGCACGATCCAGGCGACGATGCCGATATTCACCACGAGCAGCGCGGCGATGGCGAGCGCCCACAGCGGCAACCGTGTGCGCGGCGGCGCCACCTTGACCTCGAAGAGCGCAGGCCCGCTCTGGCGCTGGCGGTCGGTCTCGGATTTCTTCAGTGCGTCGAGGATGAACGACATCGATCACCCACCGTGAGGATCGGCCGCTGACAGCAGTGGTGCATCGGGACCTGCGACCGCGCTCGCGAGCGCAATCTGCGTCTGCACGCCGGCGATGCCGTCCACCGTGAGCTGATGCTGGCGCTGAAACTCACGCACCAGCGAGATGAGCTCGGCATCGAACACGTCGCTCACCGGCGTCGCGATGCGCCCGCCGTGCAGCTTCTCGAGACTCTGGCGCAGCCAACGCACCTGCTCACCGCGCATCCCGACCGACAGCGCTTTTACCGGAGAGCTCGCCGGACGCCACAGCATCACGAAATCTCCGAGCCAGTAGTGCGACAGCTCACCGAGGCTCACGGTCTGCGGCCCGCCGAGCTCCAGTTGCGCCCGCTCGTCGTCGAGACGGGTGAGCACCACCTGATGACTGACGCCGTTGCCGTCGTTCAGCAGCAGGATCGCCGGATGATTGTACAGGCGCAGCTCTCCGAAGGAGCCGCGTTCGGCCACACAGGCGAGCCCCTGGCTCGCAGCCTGAGTGCACGGATCGGTGCCGTTCGCCTGGTACTTCACGTTCCACAGGCCGAAGAGCTTGCCGAAGGCGCTGTCGGGGTCGGTCTCGCTGGCGTGCGTGCGCAGCAGCCCGGCAAGGCGCGCCGGCGCGAGCGACTCCGCCGGCAGCGTCGCGGCCGTGGCCACCGGCACGGCGGTGCCGGTCACGTCTGCCGTTCGCGCAACGGGCGGCGGGGCATGCGCGTGAGCGTTCCACGGCTGCAGCTTCCACACCGCCACGGTGGCGGCGCTCAGCATCACGGCGCTCGCCGCGGTCACCGCCCAGGGCAGCCAATGCGGCGTGAAGCGCCGTCCGAAGACCTCGGCCGCGGCGTTGCGCACCAGGGGCGCAGTTACCCGATGCCGGTCGAGCGAGTAGGCCCCGAGAAGGGCGCGGTCGCAGATGACGTTGATGACGCGCGGCACGCCCTGCGACAGGCGGAACACCGCATTGAGCGCCTGCGGGGCGAAGATGTCGGTGGTCGCCCCGGCGACCCGCAGGCGGTGGCGCACGTAGGCGAGCGTCTCCCCGTGCGACAGGGGATTCAGGTGGTAGCGGCCGGTGATGCGCTGCGCCAGCTGCCGCAGCTCGCTGCGCCCGAGCAGCTCGCGCAGCTCCGGCTGGCCGATGAGGATGATCTGCAGCAGTTTCTGCGTGTTGGTTTCGAGGTTGGTCAGCAGCCGCACCTGCTCGAGCAACTGCGGGGAGAGATTCTGGGCCTCGTCCACCACCAGCACCACGCGATGCCCCGCGGCGTGCGCGCGCAGCAGGTAGTGACTGAGGATGTCCACCAGATCCTTGAGGCTGCCGAGGGCGGAATCCGGCACGCCGATACCGAGCTCCTCGCAGATGGTGAGCAGGAACTCCGGCGCGGTTATCTTGGGGTTGAGGATCAGCGCGATCTCGGCGTCCTTCGGCGCCTGCGCGAGGAGCGAGCGCACGATGGTGGTCTTGCCGGTACCGACCTCGCCGGTGAGCTGCACGAAGCCACCGGCTTCGTTGATGCCGTACAGCAGATGTGCGAGCGCCTCCGCATGGCGCTCGCTCAAGTAGAGGTAGCGCGGGTCGGGGGTTATCGCGAACGGCTTTTCGCTGAGGCCGAAAAACGTCAGGTACATGGAAAGATGCTACTCGATCGTGTTGCCGCGCCGTAGGGCCCGCCTGCCAAAGCGCGCGAGCGCCTCGTCGAGGGCCGCATCCAGGCGGCCGGCACGGCCCAGGTCCTCGAACAGGCCCAGCTGCGACGCGGGCGTCAGTTCAGTGAGGACCACCCCGAGCAGGCGAAGTTTCGCCCCGCGGTTTGCCGTCAGCCAGCGCGCGAGCAGCTCGGCCGCCACGCCCGCCACGGCGCGCGCCTCGCAGGTGGGCGGCGCCACCGCGCGCTGGCGGGTGTAGGTCGTGAAGTCGTCCCGGCGGATCTTCACGCCGATGCACCCGGCGACGAGCTGCCGCCCGCGCAGCCGCCGCGAGGCCACCGCCGCCAGGCGCGCCAGCTGGCGCTGCAGGATGCGCGGATCGCCGATATCGTGCTCGAAGGTATCCTCGGCGCTGAGCGACTTCTCCTCGACTTCGGCGAGCACCGGCCGCTCGTCGACGCCGGAGGCGCGCTCGCGCATCCAGGCCGAATAGCGTCCAAACAGCGGCCACAGCACCGCATCGGGCGCGCTGCGCAGCTCGCCGAGGGTGCGGATGCCGGCCGCTTCCACCCGCGCCCCGGTCTTGCGCCCGAGTCCCGGCAGTCGCCGCACCGAGAGCGGGTCGAGCACCTCGCGCACGCGCTCGGCCGGCACGACCGTGAGTCCGTCGGGCTTCACGAGATCGGAGGCGATCTTCGCCACCAGCTTGTTGGGGGCGACACCCACCGAGGCGCTGAGGCCGGTGCGCTCACGGATGCAGTGTTTGACGTGACGCGCGATGTCGGCCGCGCCGCCGTGCAGCTCCTGGCTGGCCGTCACGTCGAGGAACGCCTCATCGAGCGACAGTCCCTGCACGAGCGGGGTGATCTCGCGAAACACGCCGAACACCAGCGCCGACACCTCCTGGTAGCGCTGCATGCGCGGTCGCACGCAGACCGCCTGCGGGCACAACCGCAGCGCGGTGCGCATCGGCATCGCCGAGTGCACGCCGAAGCGGCGCACCTCGTAGCTGGCGGCCGCCACGACGCCGCGGCCGCCGTCCCAGCCGACGATGAGCGGCTTGCCGGCGAGCGCGGGATTGTCGTGCTGCTCCACCGATGCGTAGAACGCATCCATGTCGACATGCAGCACGGCGCGTGCCATGTGAAGCTCCCGCGGTCCGGCCCTGAGCTTACTCCACGGTGATCGTGATTTTCTCCGAGATGAGCGGCGGCTGGTGGGGCACGTGATTCATATCCGCGAGCAGCAGCTGCAGGGTGTGCTTGCCGGGGGTGAGGGTGAGG
>DATIZW010000306.1:0-3503 GCA_035516875.1 Steroidobacteraceae bacterium | reverse complement strand
CGGCACGCTCGGACTCATCGAGCTGGGCAATCTCCGCCTCGATGGCCGCGCAGATCGCTACCACGCCGGTGTCCTCGGCGGCGGCATGCGTCTCGAGCGCGGTGAGCAGCGGATTGTTGTCGAAGCCATTCTCTGCAACGTTGGCCACGTACATTACCGGCTTCGCCGTGAGGAGCTGCAGCTCGCGCAGGTCGCGTCGTTCCTCCTCGCTCAGCGACAGTGCACGCACCGGCTTTGCGGCATCGAGCTGTACCCTGATGCGCTCGAAGAGGCTGCGTTTGCGGAGTGCCTCCTTGTCGCCGCTCTTGGCGGCGCGGGTGGCGCGCTCCAACCCCTTCTCGAGCGTTGCCAGGTCCGCCAGCGCGAGCTCGGTGTCGACGGTCGCGACGTCTGCGAGGGGGTCGATCCTGCCGGCGACATGCATGACGTCGCCGCTGGCGAAACAGCGCACCACGTGGGCGATGGCGTCGACTTCGCGGATGTGCGCGAGGAATTGATTGCCGAGGCCCTCGCCCTGCGAGGCACCACTGACGAGCCCTGCGATGTCCACGAATTCGACGGTGGTCGGCACGACCTTCTCGGGTCTGGCGATCGCGGCGAGCTGCGCGAGACGCGGATCCGGCACGGGCACCACGCCGACATTCGGGTCGATGGTGCAGAAGGGGTAGTTCTCGGCCGGGATCTGCGCGCAGGTGAGCGCGTTGAAGAGCGTCGACTTGCCGACGTTTGGCAGACCCACGATGCCGCAGCGAATAGCCATGAGCGCGGGAGTCGCCTCGCCTCAGAGGTCGGTCGGTGCCGCGGGCGAGTCGGACAGCGGGTCACGGCTGTGCAGGCGGTTCATGGCGATCTGCGCGCCTTCCGTGAGCAGTACCGGGACCGCGTCCGCGGCCGCGAGCAGTGCGTCGCGGATGAGCTGCGCGTCTGTAATCGAGGGCCGCCCGAGCACATAGTCGAGCACCTGTCCGCGATCGCCAGGGTGCCCGATGCCGATCCGCAGCCGCCAGAAATCGTCCCCGAGCTGCGCGATCACGTCGCGCATGCCGTTGTGGCCGGCGGCGCCGCCGCCCTGCTTCAGCCGCACCACCCCCGCAGGAAAGTCCAGCTCGTCATACGCCACCAGGATCGACTGCAGGGGCACCTTATAAAAGGAAGCGACGGAGCGAACCGGGTCGCCGCTGTGATTCATGTAGCTCATGGGCTTGAGCAGCCACACCTCCGCACCAGCGATGCGCGCCCGCGCCACTTCGGCACGGTGCCGCGGCTCGCTGCGGAACTCGGCACCGTGACGCCGGGCGAGCTCGTCGACGAACTGGAATCCCGCGTTGTGTCGCGTCCTTGCGTACTCGGTACCCGGATTCCCGAGCCCGACGATCAGCTTGAGCGGCTCACCAGCCATGGGGTTACCCTCGTGCCCGAAACGCCGCCGGCCGCGTTCGGCGTCCGAAGCGGCCGGCAAGCGATCTCGACGTCCTGTTGGCGGCTACTTCTTGCCGCCCTCCTTCCTGCCGGGCGTGGCCTCCTTCTTCTCCTCGCCCTTGTCGCCCTTCTTGGCCTCGCCCGCGGCGGCGGGCGCACCCGCAGCGGCACCGGCGGCCGCGGGCGCAGCGCCCGGCGCACCCGGGGCGCCGGCGGCGGCCGGCGCTGCGGCACCCTCGGCGGGTATCGCGGCTGCAGCCTCGGCAGCCACCGGCTCGGGCTCCTCGGCGCGCGGCGCGTGGATCGAGACCACCGGCGCATTACGCCGCGTAAGCTCGGGGATCGCGACCCCGGGCGGGAGCGGAATGTCCGCCAGGAACTTGGTGTCGTTCAGGTTCATGCCCGAGAGGTCGAGATCGAGGAACTCCGGCAGGTCCCGGGGCAGGCAGCTCACCTCGACATCGGCGCGCATGTGGGACACGACGCCACCCTGGTTCTTGACACCCGGCGAGATGCTCTCGCCCCTGAAGTGGATCGGCAGGCGGATGCGGATCCTCTCGTTCTCGACCACGCGCTGCAGGTCCACGTGCACGACGAGATTGCGGGCCGGATGCATCTGCACATCCTTGATGATGGCCTCCTGCGTGCTCTCGCCGATCTTGAGGCGCACGATCGAGGAGTAGAAGCGCTCGTCGCTGATCATCGTGAGCAGGTTCTGCTGATCGAGGACGAGCGGCTGCGCCTCCTGGTGGGCACCGTAGAGAATCGCGGGGACCTTGCCCGTGTGACGCAGGCGGCGGCTCGCACCCTTGCCTTGCGCCGCGCGCAGGTCCGCGCCGAAGGTGAATGAAATACGCATTACTCGAGTCTCCAGTCGTTGAGTCAAACCGTGCCGGTTCGCGACCAAACCGCCACACCCGAAACCCCATCGTCCGTCGCCGTCGGCGAAAGTCGCGCCTTGCGCCGACACAATCGGCGCAATCGGCGCAATCGGCACTGCTGTCCGCCGAAATCGCTGCCCGCGATTTCGGCCAATCCAACTAGTCGACGTACAGCGAGCTCACCGAGCCCTCATCCAGGATGCGGCGGATCGTTTCCGCCAGCAGCTCCGCCACCGACAGCTGGCGGATGCGCCCGGCCCGGCGCGCCTCGGCGCTCAACGGGATCGTGTCCGTCACAACCAGCTCGTCGAGTGCCGAATTCGAGATCCTCTCCACCGCGCCGCCGGAGAGTACCGGGTGCGTGATGTAGGCCACCACCTTCTCGGCGCCTTCCTCTTTGAGGGCCTGCGCCGCCTGGCACAAAGTGCCCGCCGTGTCGACCATGTCATCGACCAGCATGCAGGTGCGGCCCTCGACCTCGCCGATGATGTTCATCACCTTCGACTCGTTCGGCCGCGGGCGGCGCTTGTCGATGATCGCCAGGTCCGCATCGTCGAGTCGCTTGGCGAAGGCCCGGGCGCGCGCCACACCTCCGACATCCGGCGACACCACGATCACGTTGTTGTACCCCTGCTTCCACGCATCGCCGAGCAGCACCGGTGAGGCGTACACGTTGTCCACCGGGATGTCGAAGAATCCCTGGATCTGATCGGAATGCAGATCGATCGTCAGCAGCCGGCTCACCCCGGCGCTCGATAACATGTTGGCCACCAGCTTGGCCGTGATCGCCGAGCGCGTCGCGCGCGGACGGCGATCCTGGCGCGAGTAACCGAAATACGGAACCACCGCGGTGATGCGTGCCGCCGATGCGCGGCGCGCCGCATCCACCATCACCAGCAGCTCCATCAGGCTGTCGTTGGCCGGCGGACACGTCGACTGCACGATGAACAGGTCGCGCCCGCGAACATTCTCCATCAGCTCGATGTTGATCTCACCGTCGCTGAAGCGCCCGACATAGGCACGTCCGAGCGGTACCTGCAGGCTCCGTGCAATGTCCTGCGACAACGCCGGATTCGCGTTGCCGGCAAACAGTGCCAGTGTGTCGCTCGTGCTCATAGCCCCATGCGCCGCGCGCTCATCTCGAGCGCCCCCTCCCACCACACCAGCCGCGGCGCGCCGCGCAACTGGCTGGGGTGGAAGGAT
>DATIZW010000305.1:0-10214 GCA_035516875.1 Steroidobacteraceae bacterium | reverse complement strand
AGCAGATCTACTCCTTCAGTACGCTGCTCGAGGACGCCGACACAGCTCCCAACGCGCAGGAGGTTGAGACGTATGCGGGCCTGCACCAGAGCCTGGCAGCCCAACTCGCAGCGTGGCATGCGCTCAAGTCCACGGTCGGAGGCTTCTGCGCACACGCGCAGCGCGTCAATGGCGCCGACAACTCGACGAGCGCCTGCCCGTAGCCGGCGCTCACTGCGACCCCGACCCGGCCACTGCCGTGATCACGCGAGCCGGTGTGGGCGCCACGGGCGCCTGGTCCCGCGGCTGCGGGGCGCCTTCACGGCGGCGGAATCGTTGCCGGCAAGAGCCCCAGGCGTGCAGCCACGTGCGGGTCGATATGTCAGATCACCGCAGGAAAAGCCGCCACCGGCGCAGCGTGATCGAGAGGCGGCGGCGCGCGTTGCGCTCCGCGTACGGCGATGCGTGACACGCGTCGCATCATGTTCTCCGGCGGTCAGTAGGCTCACTAGCGCTTGTCTGTCACCGCGATCACGCGATTGCGCGTGGTCCGCGGACCGCATGTCGCTTATCGGGAGGAGTGCTGACTATGTCCAATCCGTACGACACCGCTACGGAGCGCGTCTCCGTTCTCGGGCCCACGCTGCATTTCAAGGGGGAGCTGCACGCTGACGAGGAGTTGCTGATCAAGGGCCGAATCGAAGGTTCCATCACCCATTCCCAGCGCATCACGGTGTGCGCCGAGGGTACGGTCAAGGCGAACGTGCACGCCCAGGTGATCGTCGTCGAGGGATCGCTCGATGGCGACCTGCAGGCGGAGAAGTCGGTGATGGTGAGGGAGACCGCCAAGTTGCGCGGCAACATCACGGCACCGAGCGTGAGCATCGTCGAGGGCGCGCACTTCACGGGCGGCATCGACATGGAAAAGCGCGTCGCCGCAGCGGCGGCCCCCGACGACTCCGTGAGTGCTCACCGGACGCAGAAAGCCGCTGGCGCTGGCAAGCCGTAAGGGAGGAGGAGCAATGTTACCTACGAATGCAAATTTTCCGCCCGAGCCGTTTGCGGAACGCCGTCCGTCGCCGGGTGCGCCCGGTTCGACCGCCGCGCGTGAAGGCACTGCGCCGGATGCGGCACACGCCCACATCCCCGTCCTGGGGAAGACCCTCCTTTTCCGTGGCGAGCTGACTGCGGAGGAGGACGTCATTCTGCAGGGACGCGTCGAAGGCTCGATCCGCCACGCCCGCAACCTCATTATCGGCACCGAAGGGTCGGTGCAGGGTGATGTGTATGCAAGCCACCTGACGGTCGAAGGCCTCGTCGAAGGGGATCTGCACTGCAGTGAGGCCGTCATCGTCCGCGCGACGGCACAGGTACGTGGGAACATCTTCGCGCCCCGCGTCGGGATCATGGAAGGCGCGACATTCAACGGACGCGTCGAGATGGATCCTTCTGCTCCTGCGGCCAAAGCCGGCGATGCGCGGCAGGGACCCCGGCAAGGTTCGCCGTCGCAGCGCTCCGGCGCCTCCGCAAGATCCGCGCCCCCGCCGCCCGGTGCAAGCTCGCCGTCGGTGGCTGCGCCCGCGGGGACGCCGCTCGGCGGTGCCGACGTCGACCAGATGCTGAGCTCGCAACGCCCGCCGAGGAAGTGATCAGCGGCTGTCGGCCGCGGCACGACGTCGCGGCCGACAGCCACCATCGCCTCCAGGCCGCCCCAGCGCCGAGTGTCGGCAGCGACACTCGCATGCTGCACCCCGATGGCTCATGACTCATACGATTCACAGGATTAGGATGAAGTCCATTCATTCGTAGCCTGGATCGGTGCCATGAGCGACCTGCTGGACGATGCTGCCCGCCGGGCGAAGCACTACCTCGCCAGTCTCGGCTCACGCACGGTGGCGCCCTCGCGCGCAGCAATCGCAGCGCTGTCCGTCTTCGAGGCTCCGATTCCGCAGCAGGCCTGCACGGCCGAGGAAGTGCTGGCTGAGCTCGATGAATTCGGCTCGCCGGCGACCATGGCCTCGGCCGGTGGTCGCTTCTTTGGCTTTGTCATCGGCGGCTCGTTGCCAGTCACGGTCGCCGCGTCCTGGCTCGCCACGGCATGGGATCAGAACGCGGGGTTGGTCGTCACCTCGCCGGTCAACGCCGCTGCGGAGAAGGCGGCGCTACGCTGGGTAAAGGACCTGCTCGGCCTGCCCGCGGGCAGCGCCGGAGGCTTTGTGACCAGTGCCACGGCCGCCAACTTCTGCGGCCTGGCGGCGGCGCGCCACGCGCTGCTCGAGCGCCTCGGCTGGGACGTCGAGGGTCAGGGTCTGTTCGGCGCGCCCCCGTTGACGGTCGTCGTCAGTGAAGAAGTCCATGCGAGCATGCGCAAGGCGCTTTCGATGGTGGGGTTTGGACGCGACAGAGTGGTACGCGTGCCGTGTGATGCCCAGGGACAGATGCGGCTCGCGGAATTTCCGCGGATCGACGCGCGCACCGTGGTATGCACGCAGGCCGGCAACGTGAACACTGGCGGCTTCGATCCGATCGGCGAGATCTGTGCGCTCGCCCACTCGCATGGGGCCTGGGTGCACGTGGACGGCGCTTTCGGCCTGTGGGCCGCCGCGGCACCCGCGCGCGCCCACCTCACGCGCGGCGTCGAGGGCGCGGACTCCTGGGCGACCGATGCACACAAGTGGCTCAACGTGCCTTACGACAGCGGCCTGGTGATGGCGCGCGAGGAGTCGGCACTGCGCGCCGCCCTGTCGATAGACGCGGCATATCTTGCGCAAGGCGAAGATCGCATTCCGTACCAGTACACACCGGACTTCTCGCGTCGCGCGCGCGGTATCGAGGTCTGGGCGGCACTTCGGCAACTCGGCCGCGCCGGCCTGGCGGAGCTCATCGAGAGAACGTGCCGCTTCGCCCAGCGCTTTGCCGCGGTTCTTTCCCGCGAGGGCCATCAGGTGCTCAACGAGGTGGCGCTCAACCAGGTGCTGGTGTCCTTTGGCAGCCCCGAACGCACGCGCAAGGTCATCGAACGCATCCAGGATGACGGTACCTGCTGGTGCGGCGGCACGGTGTGGCAGGGCCACACCGCGATGCGCATCAGTGTCTCGTCCTGGGCAACCACCGAAGCGGACGTCGAGCTCAGCCTGGAAGCCATTCTGCGCGCTGCCAGGGCAGTGCCGAGCTGAGAGCGGTCGATCCGTCGCAGGCCTCTGCCACACCCGCAGTGCGGGATGTACCTAGCCGCTGGCTGCAACTACCGACGCCCCCGAGGCGCTTCGGCTCCTAGCATTGGCCGAGCTATGTGCACGCGGGTGAGGCAACGGGAACAGGGACGATGAAGCGCAACCCCCAGGTCATTGCTTTCATGACTCCATTCCCTTATTCGATCGACGTCGACGCGCCGCTCGAGAGCGCGCATCAGCTCATGCGCGAGCACAACTTCCGTCATCTGCCGGTGACCGCGGATGGGTCAGTGGTCGGCATCCTCTCTGACCGGGACATCAAGCTCATTCTCGGGCCCGACTTCGCCGGGGCGAGCGAGCGCGAGCTCAAGGTGCGGGATGCCTATGTCGAACGACCCTGTGTGGTCCCGGCCTCGACACCCGTCGCCGCCGTGGCACGGACGATGGCGGAGAACCACATCGGTTCGGCCATCGTCACCAAGGACGACAAGCTCGTCGGCATCTTCACGGTCACCGACGCCTGCCGGGCCCTGGCCCGCATTCTGGAACATGACCTCCCCGGGTGACACGCCTCGCTACGATGCGATCGTCGTCGGATCGGGTATCGGCGGCCTCGCCTGCGCCTGCGCGCTTACGCGCAGTGGCTATAAGGTGTTGGTGCTCGAGCAGCATTCCGCACCCGGCGGTCTCACCCAGACGTTCAGTCGCGAGGGGTTCACGTGGGACGTCGGGCTGCACTATCTCGGCGAAATGGCGGACGGTGGGGCGGGACGCCGGGTGCTCGACTGGTTGTCGGGAGGTGCGATGCGTTTCGTACCCGTCGGGGCGGTCTACGACACGGTCCATTTCCCCGGTGGTTTCGAGATGCAGTTCGCGCGGCCCGAGGCCGCCTTGAGGCTCGAGCTCGAGGAGCGATTCCCACGATCACGCACGGCCATCGGCGCCTACTTCGCCGCGGTGGAGAAGGCCGCCAAAGCGGGCCGGGCGCTCTTTGCCCGCCGGGCGATGCCGTCGTTGTTGGCCGGGATCTTCGGGTTCTGGCACGGGGACGAGATCGAGCAGTGGTGGGGCCGCACCACCGAGGCGGTACTGAATGAGCTCATCGGTGACTCGCGGCTGCGCGCCGTGCTCGCCGCGCAGCGCGGCGACTACGGGCCGGAACCGCGCGAATCGAGCTTCGGCGTGCACGCAATGGTCGCACGCCACTATTTCGACGGTGCGTACTACCCGCTCGGCGGCGGCAAGGCGTTTGCGGACAACCTGATCCCCGTCATCGAAAACGGCGGTGGTGCGGTGCGCACCCGCACACGTGTGACCGAGATCATCCTGGAGAACGACGCGGTCGCCGGGGTGCGAACCAACAAGGGTCGTGAGCTGCGCTGCCCGGTCATCTGCTCCGATGCCGGCGCACGGGCCACGACGCTCGAGCTCCTGCCGCCGCACGTACGCACTTCCCCCTGGGCGCAGGAGATTGCCTCGTTCCGGCCCGCCGCATGTCACGTTGCGCTCTATCTCGGTCTGCGCGGTGACATTCGTGCCCGCGGCGCGACCAGCTCGAATCACTGGTTCTACGAGAACTGGGACCTCACGGGAAATACCTGGCAAGGGCCGCAGGCGCAACCGGTGCCGCCGGCGGTCTTCGTCTCGTTTCCCTCGTTGAAGGACGGGCAGGGCGGCTCGGAGCGCGACGCTAACCACACGGCCCATATGATCGCCTTCACGGACTGGGAGCTGTTTCGGTCGTGGGAGGACTCCACGATCGGTCGCCGCCCCGCCGCCTACCAGGAGCTGAAGCAGCTGATTGCCCAGCGGCTGCTCGAGCAGTTCTCCCGCTATTTTCCGGCGCTTGCGCCCCTGATCGTGTACCAGGAGGTCTCGACCCCGCTCTCAACGGTCGCTTTCACCGGGGCCGAACATGGTGCAGTCTACGGGCTCGAGCCAAGTCCCCGGCGCTTTTTGTCTTCGAGTCTGAGAGCAAAGACGCCGGTGCAGGGCCTGTACCTGACGGGGCAGGATGTCACGAGCGGGGGGATCACTGGCGCGATGGCGGGCGGCGTGCTCGCCGCTGCGGCCATCGAGCCCGGCGTGATCCATCACCTGTCCTGAGCCGAGGCGTGATGGCACGATGCCCGAACCGCCGGAAAGCGGATTGCCGAATGCGGGCAGTGTGGACGAGGTCAATATGACGGCGGATCGACACGAAAACGCGTACCGCGACGCGTATCGCCGTGCGCTCGAGGATCCGGAGGGCTTCTGGGGCGAGCAGGCGGAGGCGCTGCACTGGGAGCGCCGCTGGGAGCGCGTGCTCGACGCGAGCCAGGCGCCGCTCTATCGCTGGTTCAGCGGCGGGCGCATCAATACCTGCTACAACGCACTCGACCGCCACGTCGAGGCGGGTCGCGCCGAGCAGGCGGCGCTCATCTACGACAGTCCGGTGACCGGGACCGTCGCACGGCTGAGTTACCGGGAGCTGCGTGACCGCGTGGCACAGTTCGCCGGAGCGCTGGTGGCGCAGGGCGTGGCGCGCGGCGATCGCGTAGTCATCTATATGCCGATGGTTCCCGAGGCGGTGATCGCGATGCTCGCCTGCGCACGCATCGGAGCCGTGCACTCGGTGGTGTTCGGCGGGTTTGCGCCGCACGAGCTCGCCAAGCGCATCGACGCTGCACGGCCCGTCATGGTGATCACGGCCTCATGCGGGATCGAAGTGCAGCGCATCGTTCCCTATAAGCCCCTGCTCGACGAGGCGCTCAGAATCGCGAGTCACTCAGCGCGGCGCAGTATCGTGCTGCAACGCCCGCAAGCGCCGGCCGCGCTCACTCCCGGGCGTGACGTCGAGTGGTCAGCGGCACTGCTCGAGGCGCGGGCGGCACCCTGTGCGGAACTGGAGGCGACGGACCCGCTGTACATCCTGTACACCTCGGGGACCACCGGTAAGCCGAAGGGCGTGGTGCGCGACAACGGCGGTCACGCGGTCGCGCTTGCCTGGTCGATGCAGTCCGTCTACGACATGAGGCCGGGCGATGTGTTCTGGGCGGCCTCGGACGTCGGCTGGGTGGTGGGGCACTCGTATATCGTGTATGCACCGCTCCTCGCCGGCTGCACCACGATTCTCTACGAAGGCAAGCCGGTCGGAACGCCGGATGCCGGAGCCTTCTGGCGCGTCGTCGCCCAGCACCGCGTCAACGCGCTGTTCACCGCGCCGACCGCCTTTCGTGCCATCAAGAAGGAGGATCCGACCGGGGCGCTGATCGGCCGATACGACCTCGCGAGTCTGCGCACGCTGTTTCTCGCCGGCGAGCGCTGCGACCCCGACACGGTGCACTGGGCCGAGCAGAAGCTGCGCGTGCCGGTGATCGATCACTGGTGGCAGACCGAGACCGGGTGGCCGGTTGCCGCGAACTGCCGCGGGCTGATGCCACTGCCGGTCAAGGCAGGCTCCGCCAGTGTGCCCGTCCCCGGCTACGACGTGCGGGTGCTCGATGATGATGGCGCCGCGGTGCCGGCGGGCAAGATCGGTAACATCGTGATCCGCCTGCCGTTGCCGCCTGGCACGCTGACGACATTGTGGGAGAACGACGACGGCTACCGCGACGGCTATCTCAGACGCTACGCCGGCTACTACCTGACCGGCGACGCAGGCTTCATCGACGCGGACGGCTATGTCTGGATCATGTCGCGCATCGACGATGTCATCAATGTCGCCGGCCACCGTCTGTCGACGGGCGCGATGGAGGAAGTGCTTGCAGGCCATCCTGACGTTGCGGAATGCGCCGTCATTGGCGTTGCCGACGCGCTGAAGGGCCAGTTGCCGCTCGGCCTTGTGGTGCTCAAGGCGGGCGTCGGGCGTGCGCACGCCCAGGTACTTCAGGAACTCGTAGAGCGCGTCCGGCAGCACATCGGCGCGGTGGCGGCGTTCCGCCACGTAGCCATCGTTGCCCGCCTGCCCAAGACGCGCTCCGGCAAGGTACTGCGCGCGACGATGCGCGCGATTGCAGACTCGCAGACCTACAACCTGCCAGCGACCATCGACGATCCGAAGACCCTCGAGGAGATTGCGGACGCGCTCAAGACGCTAGGCTACGCCGCATCATCCGCGGCAGCGGCCGGCGTCACTTCCTGACGCTGAGCCCCGACGGATCGCGAGCGGCGACGCCGCGTGCTGGTCGCTGGCCGGGATACCAGTTCCAGCGCCCCGCGAGCGCAATTGTCGCTGGCACGATGAGTGCGCGCACCACCGTCGCATCGACCAGTACCGCTACGCACAAGCCCACGCCGGTCATCTTCAGCACGGGTAGCGGCGCGCCGATGAAGGCGCCGAAGACCACCACCATGATCAGGCCAGCCCCGGTGATGACCGGAGCCACCGCGGCGAGTCCCTCTACCGTGGCGCGGCTGTTGTCGTGGTCGCGGAGGTATTCCTGCTGAACGCGGAACAGCAGAAACAGCTCATAGTCCATCGACAATCCGAAACTCAGGCAGAACACCATCAGCGGAATCTCTCCCGGGATGGCCGCCACCGGGTGCTCAAGCCCGACGAGGGCGTTCAGCCAGCCGAACTGGAATATCGCCACCACGGCGCCGATGCCCGCCGCCACTGCGAGCAGGTTCGTCAGCACGGCCGTGACAGGCAGGAGGAAGGAGCGGAATGCCGCGAACACGAGCAGCAGCGTCGCGCCGACGACGAAGCCGAAGATGTGCGGCAAACTGCGGAACATGTAGTCGTGAAAATCATTGTGCTGCGCGGCCATGCCGGCAACCATGACGGTGAAGGGCCCGCTGGGGGCATGCTCCTGTAGCTCGCGCGACAAACTCCCGATCTCCTGCACGCTGGCGTGCGCCCCAGGGGTTATTTGGAAGAGCGCCGCCTGGCGGTCGCGGCTCACGAAGAACTCGGCGATCTCCGGGTAGTCCTTGAACGCCTGCTCGGGATCTTTGTAGAGGTCCTGGTAGTCCTCGAGCGCCAGCCCCTTCTCCAGGCTCACGGGTGAGCTCAGCGTACCGACGCGCGGATCGCGCGCCAGCTCCTCGGCGTAGCCGACCAGTGCCGGAAGGTGAGACGCATCGAGGATCGGCCGCCCGTCGGTGCTGCGCACTATCACGTAGAGCGTCTGCTGGGCCTTGCCGCCCCCGACTTCCGCCACCAGGTCCGCTCCGGTGCGCGACTCCATTCCCGGCGGCAGGAACCAGCGCTCGTCCGAGAAGCCCGTGTTGATGCGCAGCGCCGGTGCCGCGATGCTCAGCAGACAACTTCCCGCCAGCACCAGCGTCACGAGCGGGTGACGCACCACCCAGCCGCCGAGCCGGCGCCAGAAGGCGACGAGATGCGGGCGATCCCTGCGGCGCGGCGTCACCGGCAGCCACTCGATGCGCGGGCCCAGCAGCATGAGCGCCGCTGGCAGGAGGGTTAGAGCGGCGAGCACCGACACGCACACCACCAGCGCCCCGCCGATCCCCACGCTGCGCGTCTCGAGGAGCGGACTGAAGAGCAGCCCCAGCAGGCCGATGATTACGGTGAGTCCCGACCAGGTGATGGTCCGACCGCCGAATACCACCGCGGTGACCACGCTGTCGGCGACCGTCATGCTCCGGGCATGCTCACGGTAGTGCGTGGCCATGAGGAGCGAATAATCGATGCCGATTGCCAGCCCGATCATGGTCACGACGTTGCCGAGCAGGTTGGATACCGGCATGAGGCTTGCCAGCAGGAAGGCGATGCCCAGGGAGACGGTGGTCGTTGCCAGCCCCGTGAGCAGCGGCAGGCTCGCGGCGACGAACGTGCCGAATGCGACCAGGAGTATCGCCAGCGTGAGCGGCAGCGCACGCTTCTCGGCGCGCGCACCACCCGAGGCACTCCAGGTGTTGACATCGAAATCCGCTGCCGGGGTGCCGGTCACCGCAAGGCGCGCCGCGGGATCAAGTCGCACCAGCGCCGCCGTCCGCGCTGGGAGTGCAGAGCGCACCGTGACCACGGTCTGCTGGCGGGCGTTGTTGCTCTCGCTCGCCGGACCGACCAGCAGCACGGTGACGTGCCCATCGGCCGAGCGCAGCCGCGCATCGTGGGTATCCGCATAGCTGGCGACACGACGCACCGCGGGCAGTGCCGCGAGCGCGCGGCGCGTCTCCTCGAGCCAGGTGAGGTACGGCGACTCGTCGACGCGCAGGTGGGGTGCGCTCACGGCCACCACCACCGGGTCGATGAAGGGGTTGCTGAAGTCGCGGTAGAGCGCCTCGCTCGCTCCTCGGGACGGGCTATCGGGCACGCCGGCCTCCACTCCGAGTGTCACCTGGGCGAGCCGGTGCTCACCCCAGGCGCCGAAGAGGATCACGACCGCCCAGATCGCAAGCACCCGCCACGGATGGCGCACCACCGCGCGGGCGAGGCGCCGGAGCCACTCACTCATGTGACAGCGGCCGGGCCACGCCGCGGCGAGATGACGGCATCCTGCGGCAGAACCATCACCGACTTATCTCGAGATGCTGCACCATCGGCAAAATACTACGCTCACCTCGGCGCTTGGAAACATGGCCGAACCGCGCCAGGTAATGGCTGGCATTCGCGCGTCGCAGCACAGTGTATCGCTTGCGTTGCTCGAGTTTGTACTCCTCGGCGCGATCTACGCCGCCGATGGGCTGCACCACGTGGGTCCTTGCCTTGGCGTCGGCGAGTGTGGTCTTCGGGTGGTCGCACTTTGAGCGGGGTGTCACCGGGATAAGTGAAAATCTGATCGACGGGCTGCTGCTCCCGCACCGCTATCCCGGCCTGCAGTGACGCGTGCGCGCGCTGCCGCATAGAATGCGGGGATGTTGGGCACAGTGATAAATCAGCGGCGCCGCAGCCTCGGCAGCTTCGAGGTCGGGCGTGTCCTGCCGAACGCGATGCGCCACATGGTCGGACCGTTCATCTTCTTCGATCATCTCGGGCCCGTTGAGCTTCCCAAGAACCTCGCGCGCGAAGCCGACGTGCGCCCGCATCCGCACATCGGTCTGTCGACGGTGACCTATATCTTCGCCGGCGAGATCATGCATCGCGATTCGACGGCCGTGGAGCAGGCGATTCGC
>DATIZW010000304.1:0-6546 GCA_035516875.1 Steroidobacteraceae bacterium | reverse complement strand
GGTCGCGCACAAGGTCGCGCCCTCGATCGCCAGCAACAATCGCATGGTGCTCAAGCCCTCGGAGAAGACGCCGCTCAGCGCGCTCGAGCTCGCGGACATTCTCTACGAGGCCGGGCTGCCGCCGGAGATGTTCAGCGTGCTCACCGGCGATCCGCGTGAGATCGGCGACGAGCTGCTCACCCACCCCGACATCGACCTGATCACTTTCACCGGCGGCGTCGCCGTCGGCAAGTACATCGCCGCCAAGGCCGTCTACAAGCGCCAGGTGCTCGAGCTCGGCGGCAACGATCCCATCATCGTCATGGAGGATGCGGACCTCGAGGAAGCCGCCGCGCTGGCCGCGCTCGGCTCATACAAGAACTCCGGGCAGCGCTGCACGGCCATCAAGCGCATGCTGGTGCAGGAAGCGGTGGCGGAGCGCTTCGTCGCGCTGCTGCTCGAGAAGACGCGCGCCGTCCGCTACGGCGATCCGATGGATCCCGCCACCGAGATGGGCACGGTGATCGATGAGGCGGCAGCCCGCTCGTTCGAGGAACGGGTGAACGATGCGGTGGCGCGCGGCGCGCGGCTCCTCTACGGCAACATTCGCGACGGCGCGCTCTACTCACCGACCCTCCTCGACCGGGTGCAGCCGCAGATGCCACTCGTCAGTCAGGAGACCTTCGGCCCGGTGTCTCCCGTCATGACGTTCCGCGCGATCGAGGACGCAATCCGCATCGCGAACTCGACCGTCTACGGCCTGTCGTCCGCGGTGTGTACCAACCGGCTCGACTACATCACCAAGTTCGTCTCCGAGCTCAACGTCGGCAGCGTCAACGTGCGCGAGGTCCCCGGCTATCGCCTCGAGCTCACGCCCTTCGGCGGTATCAAGGATTCGGGCCTCGGCTACAAGGAGGGCGTCCAGGAAGCCATCCGCAGCTTCACCAACGTCAAGACGTATTCGCTGCCGTGGCAACCGTAGTCGCAGCGGCGGCCGCCGGCCGCGTGCCGACGGTGCGCGAGCTGCGCGTCTCGCAGTGCCGCACGGTACTGCTGCTGTTCCTCGGCTACGCCTCCTGTTACTTCTGCCGCTCGAACCTCTCGGTCGCGACGCCGCTGCTGATCGAGGATCTCGGGCGCCGCGGCATCAGCCACGGCGATGCGATCATCAGCATCGGCTCGATGACCTCCTGGGGGGTGTTTGCCTATGCGCTCGGCAAATGGTTTCTCACCAGTCTCGGGGATTACTGGGGCGGCAGGCGCAATCTGCTGGTGGCCACCGGCGGGGCGACGGCCTTCACGCTGCTGTTTGCCTCGAGCTCGACGCTGCCGGTGTTGACTCTCGCCTGGGTGTGCAACCGGCTGACACAATCGATTGGCTGGTCGGCACTCGTCAAGGTGTCCTCCAAGTGGTTCGACTATTCCCGCTACGGCACGGTGATCGCGATTCTCACCTGCAGCTACTTCATCGGCGATGCGGCGGCGCGCCAGAGCATGGGGCTGCTGCTGCAGCACGGGGTGGGCTGGCGCGGGCTGTTCATATTCGGCGCCGGCGTCGCCGGCTGCATGTTTCTCGCCAACCTCTTTTTCCTGCGCGAATCGCGCGTCGATGACGGCCACGCAGAAGCCGAGGCCAACCCGCGCAACGTCTTCGCCGGCGCGACGACCGCACCGACCAGCTACCTGACACTGGTGCTGCCGCTGCTGCGCAGCCGCGCCTTCCTCATGGTGTGTCTCCTCGGCTTCGCCGCCACCATGGTGCGCGAGACCTTCTACACCTGGAACCCGGTGTACCTGCACGACTTCCTCGGCTACAGCGTGGGTCACGCCGCGAGCCTGTCGGCGATCTTCCCCGCCGCCGGTGCCGTCTCCTCGCTGCTTGCCGGCTGGACCAGCGACCGCCTCGGCGCGAACTGCCGTGCACTGCTGCTGTTCCTCGGGCTCAGCGCAACGGCCATCGCGCTCGTCGTGCTCACACTGCTGCGACCCGGCACGGCCGGCGCGGTGCTGCCCGTGGTCATGATCGCAATCGTGGCCTTCACCCTCCTCGGCCCGTACGCCTTTCTGCCCGGTGCCTTTGCCCTCGATTTCGGCGGCAAGCGCGCCGGGGCCGTCGCCTCCGGGCTGGTCGACGGCACGGGCTATCTCGGCGGAGTGCTCGCCGGCACCGTCATGGCGCGCCTCGCGGTCGCCTTCGGCTGGGGCGGCGTGTTCATCTCGCTCGCGGTGGTGAGCGCACTCGCGGCGCTCGGGGCCGCCTTTCTCTTCGTGCTGAATGCGCGCACCGCCGCCGCGGAGCGGAATCAGCGGCCATGAAGATCGCGAGCCTCGAGACCTTCACCGACCAGTTCGTATGCTTCGTGCGCCTCACCACCGACAGTGGCGCCGTGGGCTGGGGCCAGACATCGACCTACAACGCCGACATTACCGCGAGCATCTTTCACCGCCAGGTTGCACCCTGGGCCCTGGGCGCCGACGCTTTCCCCATCGAGACCCTCATCGAGCGCATCGAGGAGCGTGAGCACAAGTTTCCCGGCAGCTACCGCTGCCGCGCGCTCGCCGGACTCGATACCGCGCTCTGGGACCTGCGCGGCAAGCTCGAAGACAAGCCGGTGGTCGAGCTGCTCGGCGGCCGGCCCAGACGGCTGCGCGCCTACGCCTCCTCCATGCGACGCGACATCCGGCCCGCGGACGAAGCCCGCCGCCTGGTGCGGCTGCGTGATGCGTCGGGATTTGACGCCTTCAAGTGGCGCGTGGCGGCCGAGTGCGGGCACGACGTCGACGAATGGCCGGGGCGTACCGAGGCGATTGTGCCGGAGGTGGCGCGCGCGCTCGGGCCCGCAGTCGCCAAGCTGGTCGATGCGAACAGCGGCTTCTCACCGCAGCGTGCGATCGAAGTCGGGCGACTCCTCGAGGCCGAGGACATCAGTCACTACGAGGAGCCGTGCCCGTACTGGAAGCTCGCAGAAACGAAGCTCGTGAGCGATGCGCTCACGATCGACGTCAGCGGCGGTGAGCAGGACTGGGACCTCGCCACCTGGGAGCGCATGATCACCATGCGCGCGGTCGACATCGTGCAGCCGGACGTCATGTACATGGGCGGGCTCGCACGCACGCTGCAGGTGGTGCGCATGGCGGCGGCGGCCGGCCTGCCGTGCACGCCGCACAGCGCCAACCTGTCGCTGGTCACGCTGTGCACGATGCACCTGCTCGGCGCCATCCCGAACCCCGGTAAGTATCTCGAGCTCTCGATCGAGGGCGCGGATTACTATCCCTGGCAGCAGGGCTTGTTCCGCAACGACCCGTACGCGGTGGTGGACGGCCACGTCACCATTCCGTCTGCTCCCGGCTGGGGCGTGGAGATCAGCCCGGCGTGGATCGAGAAGGCCGCATACCGGTGCAGCAGCCTGTCGCGCTAACATGACAAGCAACGAAAAGGCTTCGCCGCCGGCGCGGCGCGCTGAGCCGCGCCAGGAGTTGTCGTCAATGCAGCCAGAAGAGGTGCGCACCGCTGCACAGGCCCGCGCGATCGTCGAGGAGCGCGGCCTCACGCACGTCAAGGTCGGCGTCTTCGACAACGACGGCATTCTGCGCGGCAAGTACATCGACCGGGCGAAGTTCCTCAGCGCACTGGAGAAGGGACTCGGCTTTTGCGACGTCGTGCTGGGCTGGGATAGCAACGATCAGCAATACGACAATGTCACCTTCACCGGCTGGCACACCGCCTTTCCCGATGCTCCCGTGCGGCTGCTGCCGGAGACCTGCCGCGCGCTGCCACTCGAGGGCGACATGTTGCTGTTCCTCGGCGAGTTCGCCGGCAGCGCCGAGGAGGTGTGTCCGCGCGCGGTGCTGCGCCGCGTCCTCGCGCGAGCGGCTGCCATGGGCTACGGTGCCGATGCCGCCGCCGAGTACGAGTTCTTCCTGTTCCGCGAGACACCCGCGAGCGCGCGCGCGAAGCACTACCGCGGCCTCGAGAACCTGACACCCGGGTACTTCGGCTACTCGGTGCTGCGCAGCTCGGTGCACGCCGAGCTCTACCACGAGCTCCTCAAGCTCGCCGCCGACATGCGCATGCCGATCGAGGGGCTGCACACCGAGACCGGTCCGGGAGTCATCGAGGCCGCGCTGCACTACAGCGAAGCGCTCGAGGCCGCGGACCGGGCAGCACTCTTCAAGACTTTCGTGAAGGTACTGGCCCAGCGTCGCGGGCTGATGGCAACCTTCATGGCCAAGTGGTCGCAGCAGCTCCCCGGACAGAGCGGCCATCTGCACGTCTCGCTCGCCCGCAAGGACGGCAGCTCCGTGTTCCACGACGCGGCATCTGCCCATGGCATGTCGCAGGAGATGCGCTGGTTCGTCGGCGGCCAGCTGGCGCTGATGCCCGAGCTGCTCGCCATGGTGGCGTCAACCGTCAACAGCTACTCACGCCTGGTGCCGGGTTACTGGGCGCCGACCAGCGCGACCTGGGGCGTGGAGAACCGCACCTGCGCGCTGCGCGTGATCACGGGCGGCCCCAAGGCGCAGCGCGTCGAATACCGCATCGCCGCCGCCGACATCAATCCCTATCTGGCGCTCGCCGTGGCGGTCGGCTCGGGCCTGTGGGGGATCGAGCATCGCCTCGAGCCGGACGAGCCGATCAGCGGCAATGCCTACGACCGCAAGCTTCCGGCGGAACGCCAGCTGCCACGCACGCTCACCGAGGCTGCCGAGCGGCTGACACACTCGCCCGCGGCGCAGGAGCTGTTCGGCGCCCCGTTCGTCAGCCACTTTGCGGCGAGCCGCGAGTGGGAGGAGCGCGAGTTCCGCCGCGCCGTCACCGACTGGGAGCTCGAGCGTTATTTCGAGATCATCTGATGAAGCTCACGACCATCTCCCCGGTCGATGGCAGCGTGTACGTCGAGCGCACCGCCGCCAGCGCCGCGCAGATCGAGGCGGCCCTCGAGCGCGCGCCTCTGGCGCAGCGCGAATGGCGCACGACGCCACTCGCCGAGCGCGCCGCGATCATGGAGCGCTTCTGCGGTGAGTTCGAGCGGCGCGGCGCGCAGATCGCCACGGAGCTCAGCTGGCAGATGGGGCGCCCGATCCGCTTTGCGCCGAGCGAGGTGCGCGGCACGCTCGAGCGTGCTCGCTACATGACCGGCATCGCCGCCTCGGCGCTCGCCGACCTGGAGGCGGGACCGAAGAGCGGCTTTCGCCGCTTCATACGCCGCGAACCGCTCGGTGTGGTATTCACGGTCGCGGCCTGGAATTACCCATACCTGATCGCGGTCAACAGCGTGGTACCGGCGCTCATGGCCGGCAACGCCGTCGTGCTGAAACACTCGGCGCAGACGCCGCTCTGCGCCGAGACGTTCGCCGCATGCTTCAGCGCCGCGGGACTGCCGACAGGCCTCTTCGAGGTGCTGCACCTTTCGCATGCCGACACCGAAGCCGTGATCCGCGATCCGCGGGTCGACTTCGTCGCCTTTACCGGCTCGGTGGCCGGGGGGCAGGCGGTGCAGCGGGCCGCCGCCGAGCGCTTCATCGGCGTCGGGCTCGAGCTCGGTGGCTGTGATCCGGTATACGTGCGCGCCGACGCCGACCTGCCGCACGCCATCGAGAACATCGTCGACGGTGCGTACTTCAATTCCGGACAGTCCTGCTGTGGGCTGCAGCGCATCTACGTGCACGAGAGCATCTACGAGCCTTTCACGCGCGGTTGCGCGGAGCTGATCCGGCAGTACCGCCTCGGGGACCCTCTCGATCCGCAGACAACGCTCGGTCCGCTCGTGCGTACTGCCGCCGCGGACGCGGTGCGCGCACAGGTGCAGGCGGCGGTGAATGCCGGCGCGCGCCCGGCGATCGGGGAGCGCGAGTTCCCCGAGAGCAGGCCGGGCACACCGTACCTCGCGCCCCAGCTGCTCATCGATGCGCCGGCCGACTCCTCGGTCATGCGCGAGGAGATCTTCGGACCGGTCGCCGGCGTCATGCGGGTGAGCGGCGACGCCGAAGCCGTGGCACACATGAACGACAGCCGTTTCGGTCTCACCGCGGCGGTATGGACGCGCGATGAGGGCGCGGCGCTCGAGCTCGGCACGCAACTCGAGACCGGTACCTTCTTCATGAACCGCTGCGACTATCTCGACCCGGCGCTTGCCTGGGTGGGCGTCAAGGATTCGGGGCGCGGCTGCACGCTCTCGGTCGTCGGTTACGAGCACCTGACACGGCCAAAATCATTCCATCTGCGGGTGATGACGTGAACGTACCCCTCAAGGCGAACTGGAGCTACCCGACGACCGTATGGGCCGGGCCGGGTCGCATCAAGGAACTGCCCGCGGCCTGCGAGCGGCTCGCCATCAAGCGGCCGCTGCTCGTAACCGACGAGGGGCTGCGCGAAGCGCCTATGGTGCGCGACGCGCTCTCACTGGTCCCCGGTACCGGCCTGTACGCGGGCGTGCGCGGCAATCCGGTGGCAGCCAACATCGACGACGGTCTCGCGGTCTATCGCCAAGGGGCTTACGACGGGGTGATCGCCTTCGGCGGCGGCTCGGCGCTCGATGCCGGCAAGGTGATCGCCTTCATGTCCGG